>CALFYN010000432.1 GCA_937952345.1 uncultured Acidobacteriota bacterium | reverse complement strand
CCCCCACCCCTATCAGCTACACTGCATAAAGCACACCGGAGCCACGTTTGAAAATCAAGAAAGCCGTCATCACCGCCGCGGGCCGCGAGCAGCGCGCCCTGCCGCTGCAATCCCTCATTGGATCGGATGGAGAGGAGCGCTCGGTACTCGGCTTGCTTCTCGAACAAGCGATCGCAGCGGGCATCGAGGATGTCTGTATCGTCGTCTGGCCGGGCGACGAATCCCGTTACCTCCAGGCCGCGGGCAAGCATGCCAACTCCGTCCGCTTCCAGCCGCAACCCGAACCCCGCGGCTACGGGCACGCCATCCACTGCGCCCGCCCCTTCACTGGCGATGACCCCTTCCTCCACCTGGTCGGCGATCACCTCTTCGTCAATTCCGCCGGTGGCAACTGTATCCGGCGTCTCATCCAGACCGCGGAAAGCGAAGCCTGCACGGTCTCCTCGGCGCAGATCACCCGCGAAAACCTGCTCCCCCGCTATGGCGCCATCGGAGGCCGCCGCGTGCACGGCAAACACGATCTGTACCGCATCGACACCGTCATTGAAAAACCCACCCCCACCGAAGCCGAACAGCGCCTCATGACCCCTGGCATGCGGGCCGGTTATTACCTGTGCTTCTTCGGGCTGCATGTGCTCACGCCCACCGTCATGGACCTCCTCGGCGCGAAACTTGAAGCCAACCCTACCGCCCGCGTCACCCTTTCCGACGCCCTCGCCGAGCTCGCCCGCCGCGAGCAGTACCTCGCTCTGGAGGAATCCTCGCAGCGCTACGATATCGGCGCGCGCTATGGGCTTCTCATGGCGCAGATGGCCCTCGCCCTCAACGGCCGCGACCGCAGTGAAGTACTGGCGCAGGTGCTGGAACTGCTGGCGGCACGCGAAATGGCGGCGGCGCGCGGGTAAGGGAGAGCATGCGGAACCTCATCGACATCATCACCGCGGCCGATGCCGCCACGCGCGATCTCTCGCTCGACGCCGTCTGCCGCCAGGCTTCCACCGCCGATCTACTCGATCAATGCCGCGCACTCGACCGTTTCCGCCGCTCCAGCGACAACCTCTACGAACGCGTCCGGGCGCTATTCTTCCTCTACGCCATCCACCGCTTCCACCTCCCTTACCGTGAAGCGATGCCGGCGCAGGGCGTCATCCCATTTGCCGGCTATGCACACCTCCTCCGGCGGCGCTTTGACGAAGCCATCGACCTTTTCCTCGCCGCTCAGGACGCACAGGGCCCCAACACCCCGGTGTCGAGTGCGCTCGCCGCGGGCTACCGTTCGCTCGGTTTCCAGACCCTCGCGGACCAAGTGCGCAAAAGCGTACGCTCGGTGCGCGGCAATCAGTGGATGTTTCGCACCGGCCATCCGGCGGACTATCCCCTGCGCATCCGCCCGGAGTTGCTGCGCCGCTCGGGTCCCGACGCCCCGTTCCCCGTCCTGCATGAAGCCACACCCGTCCGGATGGACCTCAGCCACAGCGGCTGGAGCGATATCTTCTTTCTGGGCATGGACTTCCCCGAGGGCGCCCGCGTTCTGAACGTCTCCATCGACCTCAGCGTCAGCGGAGAAAATCGAAGGAACGAACCCAAGCCGCCCGTGGAAGCCTACTTCCGCGTCATCGATCGCCCCGTCATCCGCCTCACCAGTATCGATCTCAACGCCACGGTGGAAATCCGCCAGATCCAGGACATCTTCGATTTCGCCGCCGATTATCTCGGCCTGCTCAAGGCGGCTCTGATTGCCGCCGGTGTCGTACCTCCGGGCATGGAAGGCGCCTCGCAACGGCTGGAAGACCTGCTCGTCCGGCTCACCGGACTCCCCGGGCACGGCATCGAAGTTGTCAGCAAGGTAAACGACATTCCCAAAGGCTCGCGGCTGGCGGTATCGACAAATCTGCTCGCCTGCCTGATTACGGCGTGCATGCGCGCCACGCGGCAGATTCAGGCCCTCAGCGGCGGGCTGGAGGAGTCCGACCGGCGCCTGGTGGCCGCCCGGGCGATCCTCGGCGAATGGCTCGGTGGGTCCGGCGGCGGATGGCAGGACTCGGGCGGCGTCTGGCCTGGCATCAAGCTGATTCACGGCGTGAAGGCCGCCGAAGGCGACCCGGAATTCGGTATCAGCCGCGGCTGCCTGCTGCCCCGCCATCGCTCTTTCACTTCCGGCGAAGTTTCCGCCGAAACCCGCGAGCACCTGCAGCAAAGCCTTGTGCTCGTCCATGGCGGCATGGCGCAGGACGTCGGTCCCATCCTCGAGATGGTGACCGAGAAGTATCTGCTGCGCGCGGAAGCGGAGTGGACCGGACGCCAGGAGGCCATGCGCCTGCTCGATGAGATTTCCGGCGCCCTGCAAGCCGGCGATGTCCAGGCCATCGGCGCCGCCACGGACCGCAATTTCGCCGGACCCGTGCAGACCATCATCCCTTGGGCCGGCAACTTCTACACCGAAACCCTCATCCGCAAAGTGCGCCAGGAATGGGGCTCCGACTTTTACGGGTTCTGGATGCTCGGTGGCATGGCCGGCGGAGGTATGGGCTTCCTTTTCTCTCCCGCCAGCCGTCCGGCGGCGGAGCAGCGCCTGCGCGTGATTCTCAGGGAAACCAAGCGCAACCTGGAACGTGCCGTGCCCTTCGCCATGGAGCCCGTCATCTATGACTTTGCCATCAACGAGAAGGGCACTTGGGCCGTGCTGCTCGAAGGCGAGCGGGCGATGATGCCCCCGGCCTACTATGCGCTCAGCGTACCGGCGCAGTTGCGCTCTGAGCTACGCACGCTCTCGCCGCTCGAGCGCGCCGAACTCTCCCGCTTCGGCGCCGCCTGCCGCACCGCCCCGGAGTTTTCCGGCATGGTGAATCAATTATTCGATCACCTTGTGCCTCGCGCCGAATCACGCCAGGATGGAGCGAATGGGCTGGATGCGGTTCTCGCTGCCTATGGCTTTGACCGCGTCCAGCATGAGCGCATTCAAGCCGATCTGCGCAGCGGCCGCATCGGGTTGGCGCTCAACCGACTGCCGGCGAGCAGCCGCATTGAGGATGTGCCGCGCGGCGAATTGTTCGATTCTTCGGCGGGCAACCACCGCCATTATCGCGAGATCGGCGCAGAGGCGCTAGGCGAGGGCAAAGTGGCTGTTTTGTCGCTTGCCGGCGGCATCGGAACGCGTTGGACCAAGGGCGCGGGCGTGGTAAAAGCCCTCAATCCGTTCTGCCGCCTCGGCGGAACGCATCGCACCTTCCTCGAAGTGCACCTCGCCAAGAGCGCCCGCGTGTCTCGCGAGTTTGGCGCCTCACTGCCCCATATCATCACCACCAGCTATCTCACCCACGATGCCATCGAATCGTATCTGCGCGAGGCAGGCAACTATGCTTATCCCGGCCCGCTCATTCTCTCGCCCGGCCGCAGCATCGGTCTCCGCCTCATCCCCATGGAGCGCGACCTGCGCTTTGCCTGGGAGGAATCGCCCCAACAACTGCTCGATGAGCAGGCGCAGAAAGTCAGGGAGAGCCTCCACGCGACGCTCATCGGCTGGGCGAAGCAGATGGGCGAAGGCAGCGATTACACCGACAACCTTCCCGCCCAATGCCTGCATCCGGTCGGGCATTGGTACGAAGTGCCGAACCTGTTTCGCAACGGCGTACTGCGCGCGCTTCTCGCCGAACGCCCGCAATTGCGCTACCTCATGATTCACAACATCGATACCACCGGAGCCGATGTGGACCCGGTGCTGCTCGGCTATCACATCGAGCAGAACGCGGGCATGACGACGGAGGTCATCTCCCGCCATCTGGAAGACCGCGGCGGCGGGCTTGCCTACGTCGACGGCCGGATGCGTCTGGTGGAAGGCCTGGCCTTCCCCGATGAAGAAATCGAATCGAGTCTCTCCTACTACAACAGCGCCACTTACTGGGTGGATCTGGAGCAACTGCTCGAAGTCTTTGGCCTCACCCGTAACGATCTCGCCGATGACGAAATCACCACCGCCGCCATCCGCCGCGTAGCCGCTTCCATGCCCACCTATGTCACGCTGAAAGACACCAAGAAGCGCTGGGGCAAAGGCCAGGAGGATATCTTCCCCGTGGCCCAGTTCGAAAAGCTATGGGGCGACATGACCGCGCTGTCCGGTTGGAATTGCCGTTTCGCCATTGTTCCCCGTGTGCGCGGCCAACAGCTCAAGGAACCGGCGCAGCTCGACGGCTGGCTCCGCGACGGCTCCGCCGCTTTCGTGGAACAGCTTTGCGGGTGGCGCTGAACCGCACCGTCCTAGGGGTAAAGTCTGTTGTGCAGACCTGTTTCCGTAAGAGATCATTGTGTTATTGGAGGAAGAGACGCTTGGTGTGAGAAAATCCCCAGCCTCATCAACATAACAATCGAATGCCATCACAAAACTCCGTTTTCCAACCTCAAACCATCGCCGTTCTGGGTCTTGGTTATGTCGGCTGTGTCTCGGCCGCATGCATGGCCCAGCAGGGACATCGTGTCATTGGCGTCGACAGGGATGAAGGCAAGGTCAACCACATCCGGGAAAAGAAAGCACCTTTCTACGAGCCTGGACTAGCGCCGATTGTGGAGAACACCGTCGCCGCCGGCAGATTGACGGCCACCACCGTCCTCGAAGAGGCGTTGGCGAATGCCGATGTCGCCATGGTCTGTGTGGGAACCCCCTCGGACAAGAACGGCAACCTCAGCCTGGAGCAACTACATCGCGTCGCCGAGCAGATTGCGGCATTCCTCCCCCAGAGGAACAGCCCACTGACCGTAGCCATCCGTAGCACCGTATGGCCCGGCACGTGCGAGGATCTCTATGAGCGGTTCTTTCACCGTTCCCCGCTGGTACGCATTGTGTCCAACCCGGAGTTTCTGCGCGAAGGCAGCGCCGTAAAGGACTTCCTCGAACCATCGCTTCTTGTGGTCGGCGGTACCGGCGAATCCGCGGTGAAACAAGTGGCCTCTCTCTATGCTGGTCTGCCCGTGGAAGCCTGCCTGGTTGCTCTCCGTACCTCAGAAACCATCAAATACGCCTGCAATGCGTTCCATGCTTTGAAAGTGGCGTTCGCCAACGAAATCGGCTCTTTATGCGAGCGCATCGACGTTCCCGCCAGCGAAGTCATGGCCACCTTGTGCGAAGACCACAAGCTCAATGTCTCGGCGGCCTACC
>CALFYN010000431.1 GCA_937952345.1 uncultured Acidobacteriota bacterium | reverse complement strand
AGCCGTCATCCTCCAGGACTACCCGCACACCCCCAACAACCGCTACTCCCTCGGAGTCCACTAATCCGATCGGCGTTCATCGGCGTTCATCGGCGGCCTGAAATAACACTTGCATTTATAAGTAAATTCGGTGTAATATACAAATCACATTAAGGAGATAAACACATGGCAACTCCAGAACAAATCCTAGCCAATCAGGAAAATGCCCAACTCTCCACCGGCCCCCGCACCGAATCCGGAAAAGCCGCCTCCTCCCGCAACGCCACAAAACACGGCCTTTCCGCCCAATTCCTCCCCCTTTCCGAAGAAGAGCGTCCCGCCTTCGACGCCCTCGAATCCGCTCTCCGCCGTGAGATCAACCCGCAATCCGCCCTCCAGGAATCCATCTTCCGCGAACTCGCCGCGGCCGCCTGGAAACGCGACGTCGCCTCCCGTCTCCTCGCCGAATCCTGCCCCTCCACCGAAGCCCTCCTCGCCCCAAACCCACCCGACAATATCCGCAAGCTCCTCCGCCACAAAGCCGATGCCGACCGCGCCTTCAACCGCTCCCTCCGCCAACTCCGTCAAATCCAATCTCCCGGCGCCGCCCGCCCCACCCCACAAAAAATTACAAAACAGACCCAAATTCCCACTCCGCCTCCACCCATCGACTACCGCCAATTCCACGACATATTCGAAGAACAGGCGAAACTCCTCGACACCCATATCCGCCAATCCCTCCCCAACTACCGCAGACGCCCCGCCGCCTGAAACAGTGATACATATAAGGAATCCCCGAGTGGCTCATGATCCATCTTCTACTCTCCTTCGCGGCCCCCCTTCTCGCCGGTCCCGGCGAAGATTTCTTCGAGTCCAAAATTCGCCCCGTACTCGCCGAAAAATGCTACGCCTGCCATAACGCCAAATTGCAATCCCCCTTCGGCGGCCTCGTCCTCGACTCCGCCCCAGCCTTCCGCAAAGGCGGCGACTCCGGCCCCGCCTTCCGCCCCGGCGACCCCTCTAACTCCCTCCTCATCGAAGCCCTCAAATACTCCAGCCTCCGCATCAAGATGCCGCCCACCGGCAAACTCCCCGACTCCGTCATCGCCGACTTCGAAGCCTGGATCAAAATGGGAGCCCCCGACCCGCGCACCACCGGCCCCGCCGTCACCGAAACCAAAAAGCCAACCCTCGACCTCACCGAGGGCCGCAAATGGTGGGCCTTCCAGCCCGTCCGCAAACCCGCCATCCCCACCGTCAAAAACGCCGCTTGGATAAAATCCCCCATCGACGCCTTCCTCCTTTCCAAGCTCGAAGCCAGACAACTCACCCCCGCCCCGCCCGCCGAAAAGCGAGCCTTCATCCGCCGCGCCACCTTCGATCTCACCGGCCTCCCACCCACGCCCGCCGAAGTCAACGCCTACCTCAACGACTCCAGCCCCACCGCCGACGAAACCCTCATCAATCGCCTCCTCGCCTCGCCTCACTACGGCGAACGCTGGGCCCGCCACTGGCTCGACCTCGTGCGTTACGCCGAAACCAACGGCCACGAATTCGACAACGACAAACTCGACGCATGGCGCTACCGCGACTACGTCATCCGCGCCTTCAACGAAGACGTCCCCTACCGCCAGCTCATCCTCGAACACCTCGCCGGAGACCTCCTCCCCACGAAGCGCATCAGCCGTGACGGCGCCCACCTCGAATCCCCGCTCGGCACCGGCTACCTGTGGTTCGGCGAAGTCCTCAACAGCGCCACGGACTCCGTCAAAACCCGCACCGACACCGTCGACAACCAACTCGACGTTACCGCCAAAGCCTTCCTCGGACTCACCGTCGCCTGCGCCCGCTGCCACGACCACAAGTTCGATCCCATTCCCACCGCCGATTATTACTCCCTCGCCGGCGTCATGCACAGCAGCTATATCCGCGAAGCCGTCGTCGATTCCCCCGAACGTTCCGCCGAAATCGCTAAAGCCTCTCAACAAATCGCCGCCATTAACGACAAAATCCAATCCCTGGCCGCGCCCCAACCCAAGCCCCCATCAAAAATCACGCTCCGCGAAGGCGACCAGCTATTCGAAGACTTCAGCCAGCCGAACTACGGCAATTGGTTCGCCACCGGCCAGGCCTTCGGCAGCGCGCCCCGCCGCCAACCCGCCCCCAATCAGCCCATCAACAACCATGCCGGCGAAACTATGGCCAGTTCCTTCGGCCCCGGCACGGACCGTCTCACCGGCTCCCTCACCTCCCAAAAGTTCAACATGCCCAAGCTCTGGGTGCACATCCGCATGGCCGGCTCCAAGGGCACGCGCGGCATCAAGGAGCGCGAACCCGTCCGCGTCACCCTCGTCGCCGACGACCACAAAAGCCAGCACTTCGTCACCACCGGCAAAGGCGGCTGGGAATGGGTCAGCATGCGCATGACCAAGGAGATCAACCGCAGTTGCTACTTCGAAATCGTCGACCGCAGCCCCACCGGCCACATCGCCGTCGATGCCATCGTCATCTCCGATCACAAAGACCCGCCGCCCACCACCGCCCCCGAACCCGGCCCCGAATCCATCGAGGCCGCCATCCAACACCCGCAGCTCGCCACGCTCCAGCAACAGCGCGCGGCCATCGAAGCACAGTTCCCCGAATCCGCCTTCGGCATGCTCAGCATGGACGAAAATCCGCACAACGTGAAGATCCACCTCCGCGGCAGCCATCAGAACCTCGGCGAAGAAGTCCCCCGCCACTTCCTCAAAGCCGTAGCCGGTGACAACCCGCCCGCCTTCCAACAGGGCAGCGGACGCCTCGAACTCGCCCGCGCCATCGCCGATCCATCGAACCCGCTCACCGCCCGCGTCTTCGTTAATCGCGTCTGGAAACACCACTTCGGCAACGGCATCGTCCGCACCACCGACAACTTCGGCAAAACCGGCGAACCACCCACGCACCCCGAACTCCTCGATTACCTCGCCGCCACGTTCATCGAGAACAACTGGAGCATCAAACAACTCCACCGCACCCTGCTGCTCTCCAGCGCCTACCGCATGTCGAGCGAAGCCTCTCCCGAAGCCGCCTCCAAAGACCCGCGCAACGAACTCCTCCAGCACATGCCCGTCCGCCGCATCGAAGGCGAAGCCATCCGCGACAACGTCCTCGCCGTCACTGGCAAGCTCGACCGCACCCTCTACGGACCCAGCGTCCCGCCGCACATCTCCAAATATCAGGATGGCCGCGGCAAGCCCAAGTCCGGCCCGCTCGATGGCAACGGCCGCCGCAGCATCTATATTCAAGTGCGCCGCAACTTCCTCACCCCCATGTTCCTCGCCTTCGATTACCCGCTCCCCGTCAGCACCATCGGCACGCGCGGCTCCTCCACCGTTCCCTCGCAGGCGCTGCTCATGCTCAATAATGAGTTAATCGCCCAAAGCGCCCGCGAATGGGCCAAAAATCTCCAGAAAATCCCCGATCCGCAACAACGCATCGCCACCATATTCGAAACCGCCTTCAATCGCCCACCCGAACCATGGGAACAAAAGGAAGCCCAAGCCTTCCTCGACAAGCAGCAATCCGCCGAGTCCGCCTGGGCCGATCTCTGCCACGTCATCATGAATTCGCCGGAGTTTATTTATGTCCGTTAAGTCTCGCCGCGAAATGCTCGCCACCTGCGCCAACGGCTTCGGAGGCCTCGCACTCCTCCACATGCTCGCCCGCCAATCCGCAGCCGCCGAGCGCAAGCCCCACTACCCCGCCAAAGCCAAGTCCGTCATCTTCCTCTTCATGGACGGCGGCCCCTCACAGATGGACACCTTCGACCCCAAGCCCCGCCTCACTAAAGAAAACGGCCAGAAAATCCCCATTAAAACGCCCACCACCGTCTTCAATATCAGCGACAAAGTCTACGGCTCCCCATTCACTTTCAAACAATACGGCCAATCCGGAGCCTGGGTCAGCGACCTCTTCCCCCACACCGCCGAATGCGTCGATGACATGACCATCATCCGCTCCATGGTCGCCGACCACAGTGAGCACACCGCCGCCAACTACTTCATCCACTCCGGCTCCGGCTTCCAGGGCCGCCCCAGCATGGGCGCATGGGTCAACTACGGCCTCGGCTCGGCCAGCGAAAACCTCCCCGGCTTCATCGTCCTCGAAAGCGGACTCATCCCCCCCGGCGGCATGGATTGCTTCGGCAGCGGCTTCCTCCCCGCCACCTATCAGGGCACGCTATTCCGCAAAGGCGAGCATCCCGTCGCCGACCTCCAGCCCCTCGAATCCGACCCCGCACTGCAGCAGAACAAACTCGGCCTGCTCTCCAAACTCAATCAGGGCGTCGTCAAACGCTTCGGCCAGGTGAGCGAAATCGACGCCACCATCGCCAACTACGAGATGGCGTTCCGCATGCAATCCGCGGTCCCCGATCTGCTCGATTTCTCCAAGGAGTCCGAAGCGACCAAGAAGATGTACGGCATCGGCGAAAAGCCCACCGACGAATTCGGACGAGAATGTCTGATTGCCCGCCGCCTCGTCGAACGCGGGGTCCGCTTCATCGAACTCCTCTCCCCGGCCCGCCCCGGCGTGGACCGTTGGGACCAGCACGGCAGCCTCGAATCGGGCCACCGCATCAACGCCCAATCCACCGACAAGCCCATCGCCGCCCTGCTCAAGGATCTCAAGGCCCGCGGCCTCCTCGATTCCACCCTCGTCATCTGGGGCGGCGAGTTCGGCCGCACCCCCTGCGCGCAATTCCCCGACGGCGGCTACGTCACCCGCATCGGCCGCGATCACAACCCGTTCGGCTTCACCATGTGGATGGCCGGGGGCGGCGTCAAAGGCGGCCTCGTCTACGGAGCCACCGACGAATATGGCTACTTCGCCGTCGAGAACAAAGTCCACATCCACGACCTCCACGCCACCATGCTCCATCTGCTGGGCATGGACCACACCAAACTCACCTACTACTACGGCGGCCGCAACATGCGCCTCACCGACGTGCACGGCAACATCGTCAAGGACATCCTCGCCTAGCGGATCTCCAGCAGCACTGCGTTCAACTCCTTCTGCTCGCGGGCGCCTTCCTTCAGGCTCAGCGTGACGGCCTTCGACTCATGCTCCTTCAGCGTCTGAAAGTCGCCCACTTCATACGCATCCACTTCCTCGAAGGCGTACAGCTTGTACTCGCCCGGCACCACCCCGCGCATCCGGAAGCTGCCATTCTGATCCGCGGTCAACACCTTTTGCAGTTCCGTCAATCGCCGCTGCCCGCCGAACTGCGGATCGAGCACCACCACCGCGCCCGGCAGCAGCTTCCCATCCTTGTTCGCAACGGTTCCCGTAACCTCGGCCCCCTTCGGCGAGATCACCACTTCCAGCCCCGAGACCCCCGTGCCCGTCACCGTCAGCCCGTGCTCCATGACATCGACATCGCCCAGCCGCACGCTCTTGATATAGAACTCGGGCTGCATTCCCGACACATTGGTCACCCGGAAGCCCCCGTCCTGGCTCGCCTTCCCCGGCATGGCCATCGACATCTGCCCCATCTCGACAGGCGCCAGCATCACGTTGATGTCCTCGATCTTCGCATCCACCGGCACATCCGACTCTACCCGTATGGACCCGCTCACCTCCACACCAGGGCTGATCGTGATGGTCACGTTCTCCACATCCCGTTCGGTCACCTCCACGGTCTCGCGCCCCGTCGATTGCTTCCCCGACTCGAAGCTCATCGCCCTTACCGTGTACGTCCCCGGCCGCACCCCGCGCAGTTCGAACTCACCCGAGGGCCCGCGCCACACCGAACTGTTGCGCATCATCGAGAACGCCATGAACTCGGAGGTGCCTTTGGGGATCACCGATACCTCACCGCCCCGCGCACCCGATGCCACTCCGGTCACCCGTCCGCGGATGCGGAACGCCCGCACCTTGCGCAGCGGGATGTCCATCCCTTGCAGCGTAGCCCCCACAGCGACGTTCACCCGTGTCGCTCCGCTCACATCGACAGTCCCTGGATAGTAAGTCGTCGGGTAACTCTCGTCCGGCACCTGCACAGCCGAACGGTCCACACCGCTCACAGCCATCCCGAACGGTCGCTGGCTGACCGAGATGTAGTACCGCCCCGGGCCGATGCCGAACATGCGGTACTCGCCCAGATCGTTCGTCGATGCTCCACCCGACGGCATCAACTGCCGCTTGCCCTGCATCGTCCGGTAGCTCAGCAACTGCACCTGCGCCCACGGCACTGGGTCGCCGTCCTCATCGAACACGCGGCCCGTGATCACGGCATGCGGCTGCACCCGGAACTCGATATCCTTCATCGATTGCCCCTTCACCAGCGTCAAGGTCGTGCCTTGCCGGTTGGAGGCCGTCGCACCGTACTGGCTGCGCACGAAGCCGGCCTTCTCCACCGAGAAGCGATACTGCCCCGGCTCAATGTCCTTCATCGAGAACTTGCCCTCAGCATTCGTTGTGGTCGTCGCAGGAACAACCGCACCGCGCTGGTCCATGGGTAGAAGGGTTAAGGATGCTTTGCGTACCGGCTCTCCGGTGACGGCGTGCTTCACCACGCCATCCAGCTTGCAAAGCTCCTCCGGCTTGAAGGCTTGCCCCCAAACCATTACCGTGGAGAGAAGCACTGGCAACAACATTGACGCTAGAGACGAAAGCCGCCCCTGTAAGGTTTCTCACAGATGGGCGAATCATCCTGCTCTCGCGGGCCGTGCGCCTGTTTGGCTTCGGAGCGCTGTCCGTCATCCTCGTGTTGCACCTCAGCGCCATCGGCCTCAGTGAAGCGGTTATCGGGCGCCTGCTCGCGCTCACCATGGCGGGCGATGCGGCCATCACGTTGTGGGTCACTCTCCATGCCGACCGCATCGGCCGCGCCCGCATGCTCCGCTTCGGAGCCCTCCTGATGATCCTCGCCGGCCTTGCCCTTCCCGCGTCCACAAGCCTCTGGCTGATCGCCCCGGCGATGTTCCTCGGGGCCATCAGTCTCAACGGTGGCGAAGTCGGTCCGTTCCTCGCCATCGAGCAAGCGGCGCTCACACACTCGCTCGCGGCCGCGCAGCGCACCACGGCGCTGGCATGGTACATTCTCGCCGGATCGCTCGCCTCGGCACTCGGATCGCTGGCCGCGGGCCTGGCAAGCTACCGCGGCATCCTTCTTCTATACGCCGCCTGTGGCATGCTGCTGCTCCTGCTGACCGGCTTACTCTCGAAGGGCATCGAAGCGCAGCCCACCGAGTCCATCGCTCCGCGCTTCGGCCTGCACAAGTCACGACCCATCGTGTTGCAGCTCTCGGCGCTCTTCATGCTCGACACGCTGGGCTCCGGACTCGCCGTGCAGAGCTTCCTCGCCTGGTGGCTGCATCAACGCTTCGCCATCGACACAGCAGTAATCGGGAGCATCTTCTTCGGCATGAACTTGCTCGCCGCGTTCTCGGCTCTGGCTGCAAGCCGGCTCGCCGCCCGCATCGGACTCATCAACACGATGGTGTGGACGCACATCCCCGCGAACCTGCTGCTCATCGCGCTTCCCTTCATGCCGTCGCTGCCGGGGGCCATTGCGGTGCTGTTGCTGCGAGGCTGCCTGTCGCAGATGGACGTGCCCGCGCGGCAGTCGTATCTGATGGCCGTAGTGGAACCCGATGAGCGCTCCGCCGCGGGAGGCATCACCGGCCTCGCCAAGAGCATCGCCAGTGCGCTCTCGCCTCCAGTGACCGGAGCGCTCTTTGCAGCCGGATGGATGAGCACACCCTTCATCGCGGCGGGCACATTGAAGGTGATCTACGATCTACTGCTGTGGCGCGGCTTCCGATCGCTGAAGCCCCCCGAGGAGCGCTGAACCTACTCCGACCGTAGCGAAGCAAGCAGCGGGCTCTTCGTCGCGGCCCGCACAGCCAATGCCGATGACGCGAAGCCCGTGACAGCAACCGCGGCCAACATGAGCAACATCGATCCGAGCGGCAGCTTGCCTGCGCGCTCAGCAAGCGCAGGGGCGATCGCCAACCCGGCGCAGAGCGTGCCGATCAACAACCCGCTCGCCAGCAGCAGCACGTTCTCCGCCATCACGAGGTTCCCGATCATCCCCGGCTGATAGCCCACCGCGCGCAGCAGCGCGAGTTCCTTGCGCCGCTCCAGCACGTTGCGCAGCAGCACTGCCGCCAAGCCCACGGTGCCGAGCAGCAAGCCTAGCCCACCGAGCGACTGGAACGTCGACAGGTAGGCGTTCTCCACACGGTGATACTCGTTGAGCCGCTCCACGGTCGATTGCAGATCGAGTCCGAAGTCCTGCAGCCGGTCTTCCATCATCTCGGTCACCGCCGCCACCTTGTCCGCGGGCGCCTGCACCACAAACATTCGGAACCCTTGTTGTTCCGGGAAGGCGCGCAGGAAGTCCGCCTCGCGAATGAGGATCTCGCTCTGGAACATGCTGTCGGTGATCGTGGCCGAGATGCGCAGCCGCACCGGCGCGCCGCTCTCGGGCTGCAAGACGATCTCATCGCCGGGCTTCTTGTGCAGCACGTACTGCAACGAGTTCGCATCGACGTAAGCCGCGATCTCGCCCTCTTTAGGAGCCAGCTTTTCCTTGCTCAGCGGCATGCGGAACAACACCTCATCGGGCACGCCGAGCACTCTCGGATTGCGCGGCTGATAGAGGTTGAGGCAGCTCGAATCGTCACCGGGGCGCAGGCGCAGCGGTGTCACGCTCACTCCCTTGAAGAGGCTCTCAGCATCGGAAGAGAAACCCAACTCCTGGCGGCCAGCCGGAACCCCAGGGTTGTGGATCACCGGCAATACGGACTCGCCGACCAAGGCATACCCGCCCGTGCCGGGACGCTTCGCCGGATCCATCGATGCGCCTTCCTGACGGAACGCCGTCAGCGACACGATGAGGAAGGTGGCGAAGGCGATCAGCGAAGTGGAGAGCACACTGCGTCCGGGGCGATAGGTGGCGTTGCGCAGCCCCAAGCGGATGACGCTGTTCGTCTCGGCGATGCCCGAGTTGAGCCACACGCGCTGTGCGGCCAGAGCCGCGATGAGCAGCATCGCTCCGGCTCCGAAGAAGCCGCCCGCCGGGGGCATCTGTCCGGCCACCGCCGCGCCAAGCATGCCGAGCCCGAGCACAGCGAACACCACTGCGGTCCAGATCGAGCGCGAGCCCTTCGCCGTGGAAGCACCGTCGGTATTGCCTTGCAGCAGTGCGCGCGGTGAAGGCCGCCGCAGAGTGCGAGTGGCGAAGTAGACCACGATGACCGCGGTCAGCAATCCACCGAACACGCCGCCGATCAACGATGGCGCGCCGATGTGCAGGCGCAGCAGGCGAGTGCCCACCGCATCCACCCACCATGTGCGCAGGCCGTAGAGGATCAGCCCCGCGTAGGCAGCCGCGGCCAGTGCGCCGAGCAGTGAGCCGATGCTCGCCAGGATCGCGCCTTCGACAAGGAACAGCTTTCCGATCCGCGCCACGGGAAAGCCCACCGCGCGCAGCAGGCCCGCTTCGCGATAGCGCTGCTCCACGCCGAGCTTGAAGAAGAGGCTCACTAGCAGTAGCGCCGAGACAACGAGGAAGAAGCTGAAGTAGAGGAAGTACTGCCCGAAGTCGGTCGAGCCTTCCGATGCGGAAAGGCTGTCCTGGCGAATGGGCACGATAGCCACATCCATCGCCGCGGGCCGCAGGCGCTTGCGCAGCGCCGCTTCGAAGTCCGCACGGCGCTCGGCCGGCTCGACGCGAATCGAAGTGAGGTTGCCATAGCGAGTGCCCCACAGCTTCTTGCCCTGCTCGATGCTGATGAAGGCCTTCGGCGTGGTGCGGTACTTGTCCCAATAGTCTTCGTCCTGCTTGCGGATCTTGTTCAGGTCCATCGGGAAGGGCGGATCCCAATCGCTGATGGTCTTGGCTTCGGTAATGCCGGGATACTCGGGCGCGTAGTCCTTGTCGGCTGCCGCGCCACGGATGGGCGTGATGGCCGTCACCGTGGCCTCGGTCTTCTCAGTGGCGAGCACACCTTCGGTCTTCCACACGAAGTAGTCCATGCTCAGAGTTGCGCCGGGCTTCGCGCTGAGATCGCGCGCGGTCCAATCGTTGAGCACCACGCCGTCCTTCACGCCGAAGGGCGCAAGGTCGAGCGCGGCCACCAGCGAGTAGGGCACTTCCCTGCCCTCATAGCGCATTGAGTTGACGAGGTACGTCAACACAGGGCTGGTCTTGGCTCCGATCCCTTTGGCGGCTTCTTCCACTGCCGCGGCCAGTGCATCGTTGACCACCATCGATGCGGTCTCGACCGATAGCTGCCTGCCCTCGGCGACCGTCTTCACGCGGACACCGTAGTCGGCAAGCGTGGCCTTCTCCATGAAGCGCTGCTCGATGGGCCCACTGCCGCGCAGCAGCATGACGTTGGTCTTGCCGGTCTGCCCGAGTTCGCGCTGCAGGCGCGATAGCTGGATGAAGACGGCCCGCACGCCGGCTTGCGTCGGCTTCAGGGAGAACTCGCCGAGTTCCTCTGAGGAGAGCACCGCGGCGGCAGCGAGGCGGACCGCTTTCACTGCGTCCTCCTTGCGTCCATGCAGCGATTCGGCGGGGATCTCGGAAGGCTTGTCGAGACGGACGAGGATGGGGTCGCCGGGCTGGATCTGCAACTCTTCGGCGAGCGGGCCGCTCACCAGCGTGTTGCGTCCGGAAGGAGCATCCTTGGAAAGCGTGACCTCGTGGAACTTCCAGAAGCCGTCGTCTACTCCATAGATGGCTACCTTCGAAGCGGAGCGCTTGTTCGTGCCATGGGCCACGATGCCTTCCATGGCGAACATGGCATAGGCGCCGTCGCCCATGTCCTTCGCCAGCGCGGCGCGGAAGGGATTGAGCGCGGCGATGACGAAGTCAGTCTTGCCGATGCGGCCGAGCACGAGTTCGCGCAGGCTGCCGCGCACCGAATCGCCCACCAGCAGCGCTCCGGCGAG
>CALFYN010000430.1 GCA_937952345.1 uncultured Acidobacteriota bacterium | reverse complement strand
CCATTCTCATTTCGCCGCTAAGCCTATCAGAATCAGCCCCCCCGCCGCATGCGAAGTGTTCGCTTTCGGGATTCGGTGCCCCGCGGATGCGACGAAATCGAATGGTATACTGATTTGCGTTTACCCAACGTGACCAACATCCAAGAACGCACCCTTGCCCTGTTCCAGCAAACAGGCGCTTACCTGAACGGACACTTTCGTCTCACCAGCGGGCTGCATAGCCCGGAATACCTGCAATGCGCTCTCGTCTTGCAGCATCCGCAACATGCCGAGGAACTCGGGCGCCATCTCGCCGCCGCGCTGCGCAAGCTTGAGCCGATGCGCAATATCGATGCCGTCGTTTCCCCGGCCATGGGTGGACTCATCATTGGCCATGAAGTGGCCCGCGCCCTCAACGCGCGGCACATCTTCACCGAGCGTGTCGATGGCAAGATGACGCTGCGCCGCGGCTTCGCCATCAAGCCGGGAGAAACCGCCGTGGTCATTGAGGATGTCATCACCACCGGCGGCAGCTCCGTCGAGGTCATCCAGCTCCTCAAGAGCGTCGGCGTGCGCGTGGTGGGCGCCGGGTCGATCATCGACCGCTCCGGTGGCCGCGCCGATCTCGGCGTGCCGCGCGTGGCCCTGGCTGTGATGAACGTTGTCACCTACGATCCTTCGGTGTGCCCGCTGTGCGCCCAGGGTTCGCAGGTGGTCAAGCCCGGTTCCCGCGCGAGCGTCTGATGGCGCGCCGCCTGCGCTTGACGCTTGCCTATGACGGCACGGCTTATCACGGCTGGCAAGTGCAGCCCGGCCTCGCCACCATCCAGGGAACCATCGAAGCGGTGATGTCCCAGATCGAAGGCAAGCCGGTCGGCGTGACCGCATCCGGACGCACCGATGCCGGCGTCCATGCCCTGGCGCAAGTGGCGGCCTGCGATCTCGACAATCCCATTCCGCCCGCCAACCTGCGCAAAGCGCTCAACCGGCTGCTGCCCGCCGATATCCGTGTCACGGCGGTGGCCGAAGCCTCGCCCGATTTCCATCCGCGCTTTCAGGCCGTCGCCAAAACCTACGAGTACCGCATCTGGCGCGGCGAAGTGTGCCCGCCCTTCGAGCGGCAGTATGTCTACCATCACCCTTACGTGTTCGGAGAGGATGCGTTCATCGCAGCGGCGGGAGTCTATCGGGGAGTGCACGATTTTTCGGCCTTCGCGGCGGCCGATGAGAAGGATGCGCTGGGGGCTTCGAAGGTGCGCGAAGTATTTTCCTCGGAGGCTTGGAGGAGCGGGGAACGGCTCGTCTACCGCGTGCGCGGCAGCGGCTTTCTCAAACACATGGTGCGGAACCTGGTGGGAGGACTGATGGAAGTGGGGCGCGGAAATCTATCCGCGGCGGATTTGGCCGCGCTGTTGCAGCCTGGATGTCAACGCAAGTTGGGACACGCCGCCCCGGCGCGGGGCCTGTTTCTGGTGAGTGTCGAGTACCCGGCCGAGGCCGCTACACCAGGTTCGGAATCTTGATGATCTTCTTCTGGATGGCGTACTGCACCAGTTGCGCTTTGTTGTGGATGTCGAGCTTGCGCATGAGGTTGAACTTGTGCGCTTCCACCGTCTTCACGCTGAGGTTCAGGTCGCAGGCGATCTCTTTCACCGAGTTGCCTTCGGCGAGCATCTTCAGCACTTCGCGCTCGCGCGTGGTGAGCGTGGCAAAGCGCGGCAGACGGTTGGCCGACTTGATGCGTGAGCGGAAGTCGTCCACCAGTTGCGAAAGCATGCGCGGGCTCAGATAGCTGCCGCCGCGCGCCACGTCGCGCACCGCCGCCACCAACTGCGCCGCCGGCGAGTCCTTCAGCACATAGCCGCTGGCGCCGACTTCCATGCCTTCCACGAGGTAGTCTTCGTCATCATACATGGTGAGGAAGAGAACCTTCGTTTCAATGCGGTTCTTTTTGATTTGCCGTGTTGCCTCGAAGCTGCTCAAGCCCGGCATGCCGATGTCCATCAGAACGACGTCCGGACGGACTTCGCCGGCTTTGTCGACGGCGTCGCCTCCGTTCGAGGCTTCGCCGACGACTTCCATGTCCGGTTCGGCCGCGATGAGGGTTCGGATTCCTTGGCGAAACAACGTGTGGTCATCCGCCAGCATGATTCGAATTTTTGCCATAAAAGTTCGTCCGACTTTGCTTTCGTAATGTTTCTATCGGGCCTGTTTCCCTGCGTGGATGGGCAGCTCAATCCGGATCCGTGTACCGCGCTGCAGCCGGGCTTCCTTCGATCTCTCCCCCGCTGCTTCTCCGGCCGGCTGGCTTTCGATCTGGAACTTGCCGCCCATCAGAGCGACCCGTTCGCGGATCCCCGCCAAACCGAACGAATTCCGTTTCGCTAACGCTTCCTCCACATGAAAACCAACTCCGTCATCTTCAACCTGCAATCTAAGTATTCCATCGGCAGTTGTTGCCGAAAGGTTTACATGAGAAGCCATGGAATGCTTGGCGATGTTGTTGCAACATTCCTGCACCAGGCGGTAGACAATAATCTCGATTTTCTTCGGCAAGTGATGTAACTTACTGATTTGTAACCGCACCTTGGCCGGATGCATCTGCCGGAAGCGGTTCACCAACTGCCGCAGCGCGGCGCCCAGCCCGAGTTGCTCGAGCACCGCCGGACTGAGGGCGGCAATCAACCGGCGAATCTCTAAGATGGTGCGCTCGGTCATTTCTCTTACTTCGGCGAGCCGTCCGCGGGCCGGTTCGGCTTCGTGCAACCCCTGCTCGATCATCTCCAGGTTGAGGCGCACGCAGAGCAGCGACTGGCCGGCTTCATCGTGCAACTCGCGGCTGATTCTCCTTCGCTCGGCCTCCTCCACATGGAGCATGTGTTCGGCGAGGGCGCGGACCTGTTCCTCGCGCTTGGCCAGGTCTTCCACCAGCCGCGCTTTCTCGGCCGATAGCAGGCAGCGCTCGGCCGCCGCGGCGAGCAGTTCCTGCTCGCGCGGCAGCCACTCGTAGAATTTCTTAAAGCCGAACTGCATCACGCCGGCGAGCGTGTTGCCCATGGTCAGCGGCACCGACCAGCACGAGCCATAGCGCTTGCGCCAGGCCGGATCGAGCAGCACGGCGTTATCCGTGCCGCTGCTGTCCCAACTCCAGCAATGGCCGGCCTTTAACCGCGACAGGACTTTGCGGTCCTGCATCATGCCATTCAGATGAGGCACAGCCTGCTTGCGTGGCGTCGCGGCGAAGCTGCTGCGGCATTGCCACTGGCGGGAAGCCGGATCGAGCAGAAAGAGGTGGGCGGCATCGGCGCGGCAAAACTGTGCGAGCGAGGCCAGGAAGCGCCGCAGCAACTCATCGAGGTTGCGCGATTCCAGCTCCACACGGAACAGCTCATAGAACGCCTGCGTCTCCGATTCGCGCACCTGATAGTAAGCGTTATTTAAGGTCAGGATGACGCAGAAGTGCAACTGCTCCCGCACCCATTGGAAGTTGGCGTACTCTTCCGGGAAGAGGCGGCTGAGCATCGGCGCCAGCAATTGGTCGTACTCTTCGAGCGCGGCCAGAATCTGCCCCGGGGGGAGATTCAGCTTGGCCAGCCGGCGGCCGTGGTACTCCACCTGTTCGAAGAAGGCGGACATGGGACGGCCGGCGGTGACCGTTCGCGTTACCGCGCCCGGCGTGATGGCTTGCAGCGCGGTGCGTTCCTTGGCCCCGTAGCGGAGCGCTTTCAGCCGCTTTTCAAAGCGCGCATCAATGGCAGCCGCATGCGGCCCCAGACGGCCGGCAAGCTTCTGAACATGCGTCCGGAGCTGATCGCTGAGGACGTCCGCCGCATCGGCTAATACTGGTGATTTCTCTGGTCCGGCCACTCCCCCTTACTATCGTGCGTAGGGGGTTTCTTCTTTAGGGGTGATGCGAAGACCTTATGCTCGCCAGCATAATTCAGTACAATAACGGCATCACTTGTTTTATGTCCCTGGCTGAGTCGTTCGCCGATTTCGAGGTGGCCACGCGGCAGGCATTCGCGCAGACCGAACATGCGCTGACCAGCCGGCTGGCCGAGCTGTCGGCGCGCCTGGCCAAGGAACTCGAACGGCGCGAACGCGCGCAGCAGGAGCGGCTGAATCAAATGGCGCGGCGGCTGCGGCTGGCCGAGTCCGAAGCCGAGTGGCGGAGCATCCTCGAAGAGGGCGCCTCGGCCCACGCCGCGCGGGTGGCCGTGTTCACGGCAGAGGAAGTGGCCGACGCGCCGGCCTTTGCCACGGCCATCGAGTCGCGCGATACGGTGGTGACCATGCGCACCGCGGGCGAGCTGAGCGAGGCGATCGCCGAGCGCTTGGGCGAACCCCTGAGCCAGCGCTGCTACCTGATTCCGATCCTTTCGGGCGATGTAGTCCGGGCTGTGCTGTATGCCGAAGACAAGGCCAAGCCCCCGCGCGAAGCGCTCGAATTGCTGGCCGCGCTGGCGGCGAACACCATGCCCGTGCCGCCCGCCGTGGAGCCGGAACCGGAACCCGAGGCGGAGCCTGAACCCGCGCCGGTGCTGATCCAGATTGCCCCGGTGGCCGCCGCGCCGGCGCCCGAGCCGAGCTACGAGCAGCAGGTGCTCGAAGTCCGGGCGCGGAACTTCGCGCGCCGGGAAGTGGCCCGGCTGATCCTTTTTGAACAGGAAGCGGTCGATTCCGGCCGCCAAAACTCTTCGTTGTACGTCCAACTGAAAGAGCCAATCGATTCCGGGCGTGAGCGATTCCGGCAGGATCACCTGCAGGGCTCGCCGTCCATGGCCGATTATTTTCATGAGGAGCTGGTCCGCACATTGGCGAACGATGACCCATCGAAACTCGGTTCGGAATACCCTGGCGCTCTGCGCTAGCCTGACGATTCTCGGCCCTGCACTGTTGGGGCAAACGGCACGGACGGAACTGCCCCCTAAAGCACTGGCGCGGGGACTCGATCATTTCCGCGACAAGTCGTACAAACAAGCGGTGGCGGCATTCCAGGCGGTGACGCCGCGGTTGCCGCAACTGGCCGACTACGCTGCCTACTTCAGCGGACTGGCCTATCTCGAACAGAAGGACACGGCGGCGGCGGTAACGGCGTTTCAGGCGGTGCTGCGGCATCAGCCGGTGTCGCCGTATGCAGGGGTGTCGGCGGTGTCGGCGGCGAAGGGGTACATCGAGATGGGGCGGGCGAAGGACGCGCTCGCACTTATCAAGCGTTACTATAACAATATTTCGCAATCTACTGCTGAGGCGGCACTTGCATCCGCATACGAAGCCGCCGGAGACCCCGTTTCGGCGGCCGTCGCCTGGCAGAAGGTCTACTATTCGCATCCCACCTCCGAGTCTGCCGGGGAGGCGGGTCTGGCGCTGGCGCGGCTGAGCAACACGCTTGGCGACAAGTTTCCGCCGCCCATGGCGCAGACGCTGTTGGGCCGAGCCACGGCGCTCGCCAAGGCGCGGCGCTACACGGATGCGAAGCTCGCACTGGAGAAGTCGCTCGCTTCGCTGGCCGGTGATGACCGCGATTGGGCGCGGGTGCAGATCGGGGTCATGCAGTACAAGTCGCGGCAGACGCTTCCGGCTTACAAGTACCTGCGGTCGCTCGATGTGAACTCGGCCGAAGCCGATGCCGAGCGGTTGTACCATCTCACCTACCTCGCCAAGCGGCTGGACCGCGAGACGGACATGCAGGCGCATCTCAGGGAAGTGGAGCGCAAATATCCGGCTTCGAAGTGGCGGATGGAAGCGATCCTGACGACAGCCTACCTCTACCACGGGCGCAATGAGCAGGACACCTATGAGTCGTTGTACAAGACCTGCGCCGCTTCGTTTGCGTCGGAACCGGACGGCTCCTTCTGCGACTGGAAGGTGACGTGGGCGAATTACCAGCGGCGTCCGGCCGATGCCGAGACGCTGTTCCGCACGCACATCCGGCGGTTCCCGAATTCGGAGAAGGTGCCGGCATCCTTCTACTTCCTGGGGCGGCAGGCCGAGTTGCGCAAGGATTACGCCGCTGCGAAGGCTTACTATGAGCATCTGGCCAGCTATGCTCCGAACCACTACTATGCGGTGCTGGCCGAAGAGCGGCTGGAGTCGGCATCGATTGCCAAGGCCACGGCGTCGCTTGAGGTGGGCGATTTTTTGGCCGGGCTCGATCTGCCGGTGCGGCGCATCCAATTGAGTTTCGAGCCGACGCGGGCCACGGCCGTGCGGCTGGAGCGGGCGCGGCTGCTGAACGCGGGCGGGCTGGGCGATCTGGCCGAAGCGGAACTGCGTTTTGCGGCGCGCAACGACGGGCAGCCGCAGATCATCGCCGTGGAACTGGCGAAGTTGCTCGACAGCCGGGGCGCTCACGATCAGGCGCTGCGGGCGGTGAAGGCCTACGTGCCGGGCTATCTGAACATTCCATTTGACGAAGCGCCGGCTAGTTTCTGGCGGGTGGCGTTTCCGATGCCGTACCGCGATGCCCTGGAACGCTATTCGCGGCTGAAGGATCTGGATCCGTATATTGTAGCCGGGCTGATCCGGCAGGAATCGGAGTTCAACCCACGGGCGATTTCGGTGGCCAAGGCGTACGGGCTGACGCAGGTGCTGCCCTCGACGGGGCGCTGGCTGAGCCGGAAGAACGGGCTGCGCGGGTTCACGACGGCGAAGCTGTTCGAGCCGGAGTGGAACCTGCGGCTGGGGACGATTTATTTGCGGCAACTGCTGGACTCCTTTAAGACGCGTTGGGAACACGTGCTGGCGGCGTACAATGGCGGGCCGACACGGGTGAACCGCTGGCTCAATTGGGGCACCTATCGCGAGCCGAGCGAATTTATCGAAACGATACCGATTGCCGAGACGCGCGATTACGTGCAGATCGTGCTGCGCAATGCGAGCGTGTACCGGCGGCTTTACGGACAGAGTTCGGCTGGGTTACCTTCGGTAAGGTAACCAATGGCAATTCGAGAGCGATTCCGCAGCCAGCGCACGGCGAACTTTACCGAGTCGGTGATCCGCGAAATGACGCGGCTGGCGATTCAACACGACGCCGTTAATTTAGCACAAGGATATCCGGATTTTCCGGCTCCGGCGGTCTTAAAATCAGCGGCCGCGGCGGCGATCGAGGCCGAATTCAATCAATATTCCATCACCTGGGGGGCGAAGCCGTTTCGCGACGCGATTGCGGCGAAGTACCGGCGGCACTACGGGTTGGAACTGGACCCGGAGCGCGAGATCACGGTTTGTTGCGGTGCGACCGAGGGGATGATCGCGACGTTGCTGGCGGTGACGAATCCGGGCGATGAAATCATCGTTTTCGAGCCTTACTACGAGAATTATGGGCCGGATTCGGAGCTTTGTTCGGCGGTGCGCAAGGTAGTGGCGTTGCGTCCGCCGGAGTGGACATTCGACCGGGACGAGTTGCGGCGGGCGTTTAACGGGCGGACGAAGGCGGTGATTGTGACGAGTCCGAACAACCCGACGGGGCGGGTATTTTCGGCGGACGATCTGGCGTATATCGCCGGGTTGTGCGAAGAATTCGACGCACTCTGCATCACGGACGAAATATACGAACACATACTGTATGACGACGCACAGCATGTGCCTGTGCTGGCGATCCCGGGAATGCGGGAGCGGGGCATTCTGGTCAATTCGATGTCGAAGACGTATTCGGTGACGGGGTGGCGCGTGGGCTGGGTGCTGGCGGCTCCCGACCTGACCGATTCGATCCGGAAGGTACACGACTTTCTCACTGTGGGAGCGGCGCATCCCCTGCAGATGGCTGGGGTTACGGCGCTCGGGCTGGACGATGAATACTATGCCGGACTGAGGCGTGAGTATCAGAACAAGCGGGACCACATCGTTTCCGTGTTGCGGGAAACGGGGTTTCGTCCGTACGTTCCCACGGGGGCGTATTACGTGATGGCGGACATCTCCGGGTTCGGATTTGGGGACGACACGGCGTTCACCATGCATGTTTTGCAGACCTGTGGAGTGGCGGCGGTGCCGGGTTCGAGTTTCTTTCTGCGTCCGGAGGACGGGCACGGATTAATTCGCTTCTGTTTCTGCAAAAAGTATGAGACATTGGAGGAGGCAAGGCAACGTTTAAAGAGACTCACTTAGAGTGGAGATCTCGTATGAAGCCGATCGTCCTGTTTCCTGAAGAGACTGCCCATGATAATGGCTGCGGTCCCGTGGTTGACCTGGGTGATGCTGCCGGGCAACCGATTGAAGTGATTCTCCGGATCACACGCATTATGGAGCAACAGACTCTGGATGCGGTGATTTGGGGATCGGCAGACGGATCGGACTGGGGAACGCGCCCCATCCTCCGGCTGCCGCACCGCTATTACTGCGGAAGTTACCATCACGTAATCGATTTGACAACCCGGCCGGAGGTGCAGTTTTTGCGGCTGGAGTATCGATTGCGCGGGTGGCTGCCGCAGTCGCCCTATTCGCTCTGTTCGTTTTCGGCAACGGCGACGCCGTGCCATGAGGAAGCGCTGGCTGTAGGGGTCTAAAAGCGTATTTGGGCTTACTTTTTCCCATGGGCAGACGGTAGGTGTACGTGTGCCTGAATGGGGCCGTGATTTTCTTTCTTTCCTTTTGAAATTCTGTCAAATTTTGTCAAGTGGCGACTGAGGCCGGCCGGTTGCGGTGTTTGCGGCCGTGCCCGGCGCGGCGGATGCGGCGGTTTGGGCGACCGCGGCGGGGGTGGGCGCAACATTGGATTTAGTGTAAAGATCTGTAAAGTCCCGGGCGCGGGGGGCCTGGTTTTCGGGGATTTCGGCGGGGGCGGGGAGGTTCCAGTTCTTGTTGGTGAGGAGCAGGACGGTGGCGCGGAGGATGACCGATGGGGATGCCTTGGGGTGGTCGAGAACCTGTTCGAGTTTTTCGAGGGCTTTGACCTGGAGGGCCTGGAGGCGGTCGCGGATGGTGATGGCGTACTCCTGTTCGGCGAAGGCGAGAGCCTGTTGGAAGGCGGGGTTGTCGCACCAGTGGTAGACCGTGGGGCGGGAGACGGAGGCGAGCTGGGCAGCCGCGGTTACGGTGGCGCCTGCGGCGAGGGTCTGAAGGCCCGT
>CALFYN010000429.1 GCA_937952345.1 uncultured Acidobacteriota bacterium | reverse complement strand
AAGAGGTCACCGCGCAGATCCCTCCCGACGGGCGGCCCGAGCTGGCGAACGTCAAGCTTCGCGCTTCAGCAGAGATCTTCGAGCACAAGACCAGCTATGCCGACATCGTGATGCGCGCGCTCTCCTATCGCTACAATGCCAACGGCACCTGGAGCAAGGGGCGCGAATGCACGCGCCGGCACCCAACACCCACGCCCGGCCCGCCGTCCTTCAACATGCTCGCCGAGATTCTGTGGTCCGATGAGCCGAGCCTGCTCTACAGCCGCGACATCACCTGGATTCTCTTCCTCGTGCTCACGGTGGCCGCTCTCGGAATGGGCATCGCCGATGCCGTGGGACAATTCCCGCTCTACCTCAGCGGCTTGCTGGCAGCCATCACCGCGTATCTCACCGGCGTGATCTTCGGCTTCGGCCCCGGACTCGGAGCCTGCATCGCCGCCTTCGCCGGATACGTTGCGCTCGGCATCGGCCTCATCTTCGCCTTCTTCCTGCGCACCGGCGCGGACGTGGAACTCGACAAAGGTTTAATCGCCGTCCTCTTTTCCATGCTCACCGGCACGTGGACCGCGTTCGGCTTCGGATATCTCGGCGGCCGCCGCGAAGAGTACAAAGCCGTGCCGAGCTGGGGTTTCGGTTCTCCGTTCTTCCTCTCGGCGATCATCGGCCTGCTCGCCGCGCTGGTGTTGTTCGTCGTGATGATGGTGGCCGGCGGGCTGGGCGCGGGATGGCTGATTGCGGCGCTATTCGGTGTCGGACTCGCCGGATTCTTCGTCTACGGAGGCAGCGGACTCGCCGGGTGGGCCTTCGTCAACGAAGGCGAAGCGCAGCAGTACGGGCGCAGCGACATGCAGCTTCCCTACCTCGGCGAGCGCTACACGCTGCAAGGCGCGCGCGGCTACTGGAGCCACTTCCAGCAGCAAAGCGGCCCTTTCCTCGAAGGGGCTTACGATTTCTGCGTCCCGGACAGCACTACCGTCGTGAGCTCCTTCGAAGGCCACGTCATCAACTATTACGAAGATCACGAATACAAGCGGCTGCTGCCGCTGGCCGCGCCTGGCGATGACGCGCACCTCGATGCCGGCTCCACCGATTACGACCACAACACCGGCGGCTGCAATTACGTGCAGGTGCGCCACCAGGATGGCTCCGTGGCGAACTACGGCTGGCTGATGCGCAACGGCGTCACCGGCAAGCAGCTCAATGAGCCGCTGAAGGAAGCCTACGGCTCCGGCTCCTCACGCATGTACGCGACACGCGAGGGCGCATCCGATCCGCTGTTCGTGCGCAAGGGCCATCAGTTGGGTCGCGCGGGCTACTCCGACAACAACGTGAAGGTGGAAACGCGCGATTGGCCAACCTCGCCGCAATGGGGCTGGCTTGCGTACGGCATCGCACTCGGCGCGGCGCTGATGGCGATTCTATTGATCGTCGCCTTCGCACTGTGGGATGGCCCGCCTCCCGACGCCACGGGCAGCCGAGCTTTCGTCGGCACCGCCGCATCCGATTACTGCCCGCCCATCGTCCGCGACGGCCAGCCCGTCGATCTCAGCATGAACAACCCCGAGGAGATGCAGAAATGCGCCGAACTGCGCGAGCAATTCCGCGGCTCAGCGCACGGCTTCCGCGACGATGAAGGCTTCGACGGAGCATACTGCGAGCGCATGACGTTCGGCGTGATTGAGCAGCACGCCTCCACGTGGTCCACGCTGGGCTTCGTCGCGCTCGGCATCATCTGGTTCGGCATGTACGCCGCGAAAGGCCCGAACGGCAAGCCGCACAAGAACCGCATGACGTCGGTGACGCTCTATCCCGTGTTGCTCGGCACCATCCTCATCATGAACGGCCCTGGCTCGGCGTTCTTTCACGGATCGTTCCTCATGGATTGGGCGTGGCTCGATTCCTTCGGCATGGACATGTTCGGCGCATTCGTCATCGGCTACAACATCGTGCGTATCGCGAACTGGCCGTGGTGGGCGTTCCTCATCATCTTCCTCAGTCTGGTGATTCTCGCCTTCTGCGGAGCCACCGGCATGTTCCTGCCCTTCGCCGGCATTCACATCTTCGCCATCCTCGTCGGCGGCGCGTTTGTTACCGAAATCATTCTCGCCTTCATCTGCCACGTCACCACCGATTACGACGGGCTGCTGTGGTATTGGATCGGCGGCATGATGGGCTTCGGCGTGGCGATGCTCATCTGGAAACTCGGCCACACGGGCGGGCCGTTCTGCAGCCCGGAAGGCTCGCTCGGCAATCCTGACGCCGCATGGTCGCACGCCGCATGGCACTTCCTCGGCGCCTTCGCCATGTTCTGTTTCAGCATGTATTTCTGGTATCAGAAAGATCCCGAGCCCTGCTGGCCGCGCCTCCACTTCGCCGTCATGGAACCGCCCGCGGAAGGGCCGCCCGTCGATCAACCCGAGCCTTCGCTGCAACCCGGCGAAGTGCGCAATCCCTACGATCGCTTCCTCACCGTGAAATTCACCGACGGCGCTACCGCCATCCACATGATGCAGCCGCGCAGCATGCGCAAGTATCTTTCCGGCAACATGGACCTCGGCCTGCCTCCCGTCGAAGCGGCGAAGTTCAAACCGAGGGGCGGTGGCAATCATCCGGTCGAGGCATCATAGAGAGATGCGTCTGTCCGTCTGCTTTCTGCTCGCCTGCGCGCTCGCCGCGGGGCAACAGTACAACACCTGGAGCGATTACGGAGGCTCGTCCGACTCCGCGCAATACTCCGCGCTCAAACAAATCCACAAGGGCAACGTGGCGAAGCTCGCCGTCGCCTGGACCTATCCCACCGGCGATCACAACCGCTATTCGTTCAATCCGCTGGTGGTGGGCGATGTGATGTACGTGCTGGCGAAGAGCAACTCCATCGTGGCGCTCAACGCGGCCACGGGCAAGGAGATCTGGACCTACACACAGCCGCAGGGCACCGCCGCGGTGACGAATCGCGGCATCAACTACTGGCAGAGCAGCGATCGCAAGGACCGCCGCCTGCTGTTCTGCGCGAATCACCGGCTGTACGCCATTGATGCCGGCACGGGGCGTCTCATCGAAACCTTCGGCGACAAAGGCAGCGTCGATTTGAAGCAGGGCCTCGACCGCGATCCGGCGAAGATCCGCCTGGTGCAATCGGCGTTTCCCGGGCGTGTGTTCGAAAACCTGCTGATTCTGGGCTCGGCGACGAACCAGGGCTACGGTTCCGCGCCCGGCGATATCCGCGCTTTTGACGTACGTACAGGAAAGCTGTCCTGGGCGTTTCACACCGTGCCGCGGCCCGGCGAATTCGGTCATGACACGTGGCCGAAGGACGCATGGCAGCGCGTCGGCGGCGCGAACGTGTGGAGCGAGATGTCCGTCGATGAGAAGCGCGGCATCCTCTACGCGCCCACCGCCAGCGCCAAGTACAACTTCTACGGCGTGGACCGCCGCGGCGCGAATCTGTTCAGCGATAGCCTGCTCGCGCTCGATGCCCGCACGGGCAAGCGGCTGTGGCATTACCAGATGGTGCATCACGACATTTGGGATTACGACAACGCCACCGCGCCGAAGCTGCTCACCGTGAAGCACGAAGGCAAGACCGTGGACATCGTGGCGCAGGTGACCAAGCAGGGCTTTGTGTGGGCCTTCGACCGCGTCACGGGCAAGCCGTTGTGGCCGATCGAGGAGCGCAAGGTGCCGAAATCCGACATGCCCGGCGAAGAGACCTGGCCGACGCAGCCCTTCCCCGTCAAGCCTCCGCCCTTTGCGCGGCAATCGTTCACGGTGGACGATCTCAGCCCCTACCTCAGCCCCGCCGACCGCGCGAAGTTTCGCGACGACCTGCTCAGCGCGCGCAACGAAGGCCTGTTCACGCCGCCCGGCAAGCGCAACACCGTGCAGATGCCCGGCAACAACGGAGGCGCGAATTGGGGCGGCACGGCTGTCGATCCCACATCCGGGCGCATGTACGTCGTGTCGAAGGATCTGCCGTCGATGCTCAAGCTGGAGCGCGATGCGAAGCAGGATGCATTGCTCGAAGCCTCCGCTGGCGACCGCTACTACAGCGGCTTCGGCTTCATGATCGCGAGCGACGGCCTCTCGCCGATCAAACCGCCATGGACTTCGCTGACGGCTTACGACATGAACGAAGGCACCATCCTCTGGAAGATCCCGCTCGGCGAAGTGCCGGAACTGGCGGCGAAGGGAATCAGGAACACCGGCACGCATTATCCGAAGGTCGGCCCCGTGGTGACGGCGGGCGGGCTGATTTTCACGGGAACGCGTGATAAGAAGGTACGCGCGCTCGATGCATCGAACGGAGCCGTTCTGTGGGAGCACGAACTGCCCATGGCGCTCGAAGGCATCCCCGCGGTGTACGAACTCGGCGGCCGGCAGTACATCGTATTCTGCGCCTCCGCGCAAGTGGGCTTGACGCCGGCGACACAGGTGCAGATCAACGGGCAATACGTCGCGTTCGCGCTGCCGAAGGAGTAATTGTGCAATAGCCGCTGCACAATCCCCATCGCTCACGCCGCCTTCTCCTCCTGCCCCGGAAACCGCTTCCGGTACCACGCGTCGAACCACTCGAGCGAATGCGCCGTCACGGCTTCGAAGCGTTCCACCGTGCGGCGGCGCAGCCACTCCTGCTGCGCCTCGGAGAGCTTGCCGCCAGGCGCTTTCACCTCCAGATAGAACACCTCGGCCAGGCCTTCGCAGAGCGGGCGCAGGCAGAGCCAGTCGGCCATGCCGGGCTCGCCGATGCGCACGGGCGCGCCTCCGCCGAGGAAGCGCGCCAAACCCGATTGCTGGCGCTGGCAACGCCAGCCGCGCACGCGCAGATAGCGGATGATGCGCGCGCTGACATCGCGCTCCTTCTCCCCCGCGCACGGCGGCGTGAGGGAGAAACCGCGAATACCGCGACCCTCTTTCATGCCGCTCTCCACAGTTCCGCCGGACGCG
>CALFYN010000428.1 GCA_937952345.1 uncultured Acidobacteriota bacterium | reverse complement strand
GGAAAGGGCGGAGGGGCGACCGGATTCCCACGTGCTCTACCGGTTGCGGGTGGAACCTCAGGCTTTTGCGGCCCGGCGGCGAGAACCGTAAGGCAGATCACTCTCAAGTTCTCAGTATTTCACCGATTTTCGCTGTCGCGTTTTGGTGTTAGCGTTAGATCACGCCTGGAAAAAGTACTATGGCGAAGGCTGCAAGAGGAAATACAATCATGAAGAAACTGACAAGAGTGGTTATTGCATTGCGGATCTGGAAGGACACCCGCGGGCAGGACCTGATTGAGTATGCACTGATGGCCGGATTCGTAGCGGTAGCCGCAGGCGCGGTGATGCCGGGGATCTCGACGCAAATTTCCACGATCTTCTCCAAGATCGAGTCGTTGTTAACCACTGCGGCGGCGAGCTAGGCGACGCGCGCAATCCAAGGTCTGAGATCAGAGCCCGCCACCCATCAGCGGTAGGCGGGCTTTGTTGGATACAATTCAGTTTTTCTGTAATTCCTCCCCGACAGTAAAGCTCCCCAAGGCCCCGAGTAAGGTGCATCCCCATCCACCCCTGGAAAGAAAACCATCTCTCATTGGGAATTTTGCCGATAGAAGAAGGCATTCCGAATGACTTATCTTGAACTATAAGAATTGGCGCCGGAGACCGGCGCACCTACAGGAGAGGAAAAGAAATGCAAAAGACTTGGAACAATGTGCTGCGTCAGGTATGGAAGCTCCGCATTTGGAAGGATACCCGCGGACAAGACTTGATTGAATACGCCTTGATGGCCGGCTTTGTGGCCGTTGCGGCGGGTGCGGTGATGCCGAACGTCTCCACCCAGATCTCGACGATCTTCTCGAAGATCGAGTCCTTGCTGACGACGGCGAGCGCCAGCTAGCCATCGGCCCGCATTCAAAGCAAACCAGGCCCGCATCCCGAGAGGGTATGCGGGTCTTTTCTTTGCCGGGGCGATTGGCTAGGAAGAAGGTTCTGGACCAGTGGTAGAACTCCAGGTTCACGCCCTTATGCCTGGACGACAGGGTAGTGCAAAGCAGGTTGGGTGGATTCTTAGGCTACTTAGGGACTTCCGCTGATTTATATGAAATCTAGGGAATGGTAACTTTGAATCACAGCAAACAACACTGCCCATGCAGGGAGAGGAAATTTTAAAAATGAAGAACCTTGTGAACATCGTTTGGAAGCTCCGGATCTGGAGAGACACTCGCGGTCAGGACCTCATCGAATATGCTCTGATGGCTGGTTTCGTGGCCGTCGCCGCTGGTGCGGTGATGCCGGGCGTTTCGACCCAGATCTCGACCATCTTCTCGAAGATCAACTCGTTGCTGACCACGGCTGCCGCCAGCTAGTCAGTAGCGTAACCCTAGGGAAGGAGCTGCTGCTTCCAAACGCGCAGACAGCAACGGAGACGGGCGAGCCTACGGGCTCGCCTTTTTCCTTTTATGGCCGACTATTCCGGCAGCCGGAACACGAACAGCCCCCGCCCCGCCGCCACCGCCACATACTGCTTCCCATCCAGGCGATAGGTGATAGGCGCGGCATTGATGAATCCCCCCGTTCGAAACCGCCACAGCAGCTTCCCGTTCCCCGCATCAAGCGCCACGAAGTCCGTCTGGACCCCCGTGAAGACCAGGTTTCCAGCCGTGGTAAGAATGCCCGCATTGGCCGGTGCGTGAATCTTGAACTCCCACCTTACGTTGCCCGACTCGGGATCAAGCGCCCGGATGGCGCCGTAGGGCTCTTCATCGGGGTTGGTGCGCTGGCCCCCGCCATTGAACTGCGCGCCGGGCTTGAAGGTCGCCTCCCCCTTAAAATAGTAGGCGCCTTGCTCCCGCACCGGGGCGTAAAACAGGTTAGTCACGGGATTGTAGGCCGGGCTGAACCAATTGGTAGCCCCGGCCAGCGATGGCCAGATGAGGTTCCCTTCCACCGTAGGCTCGGTATTCGGCAACACGATGGGACGTCCACTATCATCCAACCCCTTGGCCCATGTTTGCCTAGCGTAAGGTTTTCCATGCAGGAATGTGCCGTTTTCGCGATTCAGCACATAGAAAAATGCGTTGCGATTCGCGCTCAGCACAACCTTGCGTTTCGCCCCACGGAAGGGGATTTCCGCCAACACGGGCACATGCGTGGAATCCCAATCATGGGTATCGTGCGGCGTGAATTGGAAATGCCATTTGCGCTCGCCCGTATCGGCATCGAGCGCGAGAAAACTGTCGGAATAGAGGTTGTCCCCCAGCCGTACGTCGCCATTCCAGTCCGGTCCGGGGTTGCCGGTCCCCCAGTAAACCGTGTTTGATTCCGGATCATAGGATCCGGTCACCCAAGTAGTGGCCGATCCGGTCTTCCAGGAATCGCCGGCCCAGGTATCGTTGCCGGGCTCGCCAGGCTCCGGGATCGTGCGAAACCGCCACGCACGCTTTCCGGTCCTTGCATCGTAGGCGTCGATGAAGCCTCGGGTGCCGTATTCGCCACCGGCCATGCCCGTAATCACCTTGTCCTTCACCGCCAGCGGAGCGCCGGTGGAGGAATACCCTAGCTTGTAATCCGCCAGTTCCACGTCCCAGACCACCTTGCCCGTCCTGGCGTCGAGCGCGATCAGGTGTGCGTCGATGGAACCATAGAACACCAGGTCATTGAGAATGGCGACTCCCCGGTTGACGCGTCCACAACACAGCCGCAAGTCGTCCGGGATACGGCGTGTGTATGTCCAAAAAACCGCCTGCGTCCGGGCATCGATAGCCTTGACAATGTTCGGCCCGATCGTCAGGTACATCACACCATCCACAACCAGCGGGGTGGTTTCGAAGGACTCGGTGGTGTAAGTCTGCAAAACCCACTCCACCTGCAATCGATTTACGTTGCCAGTGGTGACCTGGTTCAGCGGCGAATAGCGCTGCCCGCTGTAGTTGCCGGAGTAGGTGAGCCAGTTCTGCGGCTCCTGCGCCGAGTTCAGTATGCGCGAGTAAGGGACTTGCGCCGCCAGTGTGGAGGCAATCAGGCAAATGAAGAATCTCATGACGGCTCCTTGAGGGACGCGAGAAAAGCGACAAGATCCTGCACCTGCTCCGCCGTCAATTTGTCCCGGAAGGATGGCATGGAGGATTTCTTCGGCTCCTTGCGGATGTCTTGCAACGAAGATTTGAGGAAAACGTGATTGCGTCCGGCGAAGTCGCGCATGGCGAGTGTGAAAGTGTCTTCGGAGAGACGTGTTCCCGTCACCGGCATTCCGGATCGGGGAATCGCGGTGATCATGAGATAACCGTCAGGAACCGAAGCAGATGGATCGACAAGCGATTCACGCAAATGGGCCGCGTTGCGGCGAGAACCAATCACCGTCAACTCTGGTCCCGTGAGCGAACCTGCCGGGCGGCCATTCTCGCGAATGGCGTGGCAACCCGCGCAGCCGGCCTTGGCATACAGCAGTTTCCCTTTGGCCGGATCACCCGGAACAGACTTCGCCTCCACCTTACCTAGCGTGCGCACGAACGCCGCCACCTGCCGGATTTCGTTGTCGATCATGTGCCATGCGCCGGGCATTTCGGTACCGGGAATGCCGTTCTTGATAATGTTGACCAACTGCTCGTCGGTGGTGGCACGCTCTAGTTTCGGCTTGGCCAGATCCGCGCCCTTGCCGCCGTCACCCTGCGGACCGTGACAGTAACCGCAGGAACCCCGATAGAGTTTACCACCTTGCTCAATATCAGACGGGGATGTCGGAAGGGGATCAGCGGGAGGTTGTCCCGCCGCCACGCCAACGGCGACAAGAAAGGCCCAAATGCGCATGGCCGTTATCTTACCGCATGGGTTTCGCGGGGTCTGCTCTGTGATCACTGCGCGCAAAGACCTCCGCCCGCACCAGGCCCCAGCGCCATTCCATGCGATTCCGCAAAACAAACCCAACCCCGGCGAGCGTCGCTTCATAAGGAGGGATCTGCTGCACAGCCAGACCCGTCGTCCAACGAAAGAACAGGTACATCACGCGAATCCACGCGAGCGCATGCCAACGGGCAAAGCCATTGCCCGGTGCGTGGAATTCGCTAATGACGAAGAGCGCATCCGGCGTCAAAACCGAATGGAGTTTGCCGACCAGCCTGCGCAACTCTTCTTCCTCCAGGCAATCGAAGAAGAAGTGCACAACGACCAGATCGTAGGCAGAAGAGGGAGAGTGAAAAGCTCGGGCATCCTGGGCGAGGAATCGCACGCGCCGCGCATCGCTGCCGGACAAACGCGAGCGGGCCATGGCGATCATCCGCGGACTCGACTCCACCACATCGACGTGTGCATTGCGGTTCGTAGCCAGAAAGCGTGCCAGGAAACGGCCATCCCCTTCCCCCAGAATGAGCACGCGACGCGCCGGGGTCATCTGCGGCAAGTGGGCGAACCGGCAACGTTCCAACAGACGTCCGAAGGCTGCATATTCCAGCCACCGGTAAGTCCGCGCCAGCCTGCCGGCGTTCATCGAACGATCCAGAACAGTGGCGTCAGCAGTGCCGCATCCACCAGAACACGGCGCGCATGGATGCTGATTCTGTCGCCGGCGGCATGGAGCGCGGCGATTCCCAACGCGCTGCATGCAACCGCGAAATACCACGCTCCACCGGTGATGAGCGCCACCGCCGCCAGCATCGTCATCGCGGGGCGCAGCCCCTCACCGAGTCGGATCGTCCAGGGATGAGGCCTCTTTCCCGCCGAGCGGCGCAGTTCACGCCACTCCCACAGCTCGATGGCTACCAGGTTGGCCAGGCAAAGCATGAGAAACGAGAGGGCCGGCACGAGTAGCGTGAGCCTTTGGGTGGCGAATGTATAACCGATCAGGAAAGTGCCCGCGGTAAAAAGCAAAGCCACGATCACTTCCTTGGGAATACGACTTGGCTTCGATTGCTTGTGCAGCACTCCCAGATAGAGAAGGACGCCCGAAAGAGGAAGCAGGCCGCTCCAGAACACTTGGGGACGAAGCCAGAAGAGCACCGCCGCCGTATCGGCACTGAGAGCCGCTGCCAGCAGAAAGCTGAGCAGCCACTTGTGCCGGCGATGAAAGCGGTGCCGTTCGGCCTCATCTTCGCGAGCAGGCGTGCGCACATCCAGCAACCGGTCAGCCAGATAGATGGCCCATACCGTCAGGCCTAGAACGATTCGCCCTTCCAGCCGCAACGGCAGCGCAAAGCATGCGGCGAGGAACGCCTGCCAGGTGAGCGCGACAACAGGCGCGTCCAAACCCAGAAGATTCGGCCAAAGCCAAATCGCGGGCCGCTGCTGCGGCGAAGTGTGCATGCTCTTCTCAACGTACGAAAGGCCGCGGCAGGGAGGCAACTTGATTCCATGGGCGCAAGCGAATAGCATGTCCATAGCGGAATTCAGACCGAGGATCATGATCTGGGCCATCCTATTAAGCAGCATCCTGCCTGTGTTGCCGGGAGCACAGTCCAGCGGCCATGCCGCGCTGGTTCGCCAGTACTGCATCGGTTGCCACAGTTCGCAAACAAAATCCGGTGGATTTGTTTTAGAGGGAGTGGACCCGGCCAATCCCGCCGCCCAGCCGGCCGTCTGGGAGAAAGTCATTCGCAAGGTGAGCAGCGGAGAGATGCCTCCACCCGGTTTGCCGCGCCCCGATGCTTCCGCGGCAGGTGCGTTCACGGCGGAGCTCACGGCGGCTCTCGACGCCGCCGCGCGCCGGTCGCCATTTGCCGGGCGTCCGGTCATCCGCCGCCTCAATCGCCACGAGTACACGAACGCCATCCGCGACCTGCTCCACATGGAACTGCCGCTGGCCGCCGAGTTGCCGCAGGACGAATCGGCCGGTGGATTCGACAACATCGGCGACGCGCTATCGATGTCGCCCCTGCTGCTGGAGCGCTATCTCAAGGTGGCGCGACGTGTGAGCGAACTGGCCGTGGGCACTCTCGATCCATCGCCTGTCACGGAGATTTTCCCCGCCACGGGATCGCAGGCCGTGTGGCTGGGCGAGGGCATGCCGTTTGGGACACGCGGCGGAATCCGCGTGCGGCACTATTTTCCGCACGACGGCGAATACCACTTGCGAGCCTTCCTGGCTAAGGAGAGTCTGACCCCCTATGAGGGTGTGCGCTTCTTTCGCACCACGGTGAAGCTAAAAGCCGGCAGTCATACAGTGATCGTCACATTCCCCGATGAATACGCCGCGCGCGAAGGGCCAGTGTCCGATGTTTCCGGTCCGGGCGGTGATGCGCTCGGCGGACCGCTTGATCTGCTGGGCACCGCCATTCGACCCACCATCGACTTCCGCGTGGATGGCCGCCGTGTGAAGCTGTTTGAGATCGCCGGCATGACGTCCGGCGAGGCCGCGTTCGATGGACAACCCGGGCCGCCGGCCCTGGCCCGCATCGAGATCGCCGGACCCTACGGCGCCACGGGCGTCAGCGATACGCCCAGCCGGCAACGCATCTTCGTCTGCCGCCCGGCAAGTGTGCGCGACGAACAGCCGTGCGCGGAGCGCATTCTCTCCACGCTGCTGCGGCGTGCGTTCCGGCGCGATGTGACGGCCTCGGACCGCAGGCCGTTTCTCGCCACCTACCAAATGACGCGACAGAAACGCAGCTTCGATGAGGCCATCGGTGCGGCGCTGCGCGACATCCTCTTGGCACCGGATTTTCTGTTCCGGCTGGAGTTCGATTCCGTGGGCGCGAAAGCAAAGTCCGTACACCCGGTGTCGCCATTCGAACTGGCGTCACGGTTGTCCTTCTTCCTATGGAACAGCATCCCCGACGATGCGCTGCTCGATGCCGCATCAAAGGGCGCCTTGCGGGACAAGGCCGCGATGGAGCGGGAAGTGCGGCGCATGCTTGCCGATTCTCGAGCCGTGACGCTGGCCGATAACTTCGCGGAACAATGGCTGGGATTGCGCGGCTTGTCCTCCGTACAACCTGACCCGCAGGTCTATCCGGAATTCAACGCATCCATTCGTATGGCGTTCGAGACCGAAACGCAACTCTTCCTGCGCAGCCTCATCCGCGAAAATCGCAGCGTGCTGGATGTAGTGATAGCCGACTACACCTATGTGAATGAGCGACTGGCGCGCCTCTATGGCATCGAGGGTGTGATCGGCCCATCCTTCCGGCGCCTGGCCTTGAACGGGAATTCCCTGCGCGGCGGCGTGTTAACGCAGGGCAGCATTCTGATGCTTACTTCGCATGCCGCGCGAACTTCGCCGGTGCTGCGCGGAAAGTGGATACTGAACAACCTGCTGCATTCACCGCCGCCCACGCCCCCGGCGAATGTCCCCCCTCTCGAAGCCAGCGCGGAAAAAGGACGCAAGCTGACTACGCGGGAACAAGTGGAGAAGCACCGCAACAATCCCGCGTGCGCATCCTGCCATGCACGCATTGACGGCTTGGGCTTCGCGCTGGAAAACTTCGACGCCATGGGCCGCTGGCGCGATCGCGACGAGGGCGGCCCCATCGATCCATCAGGTTCGATGCCGAATGGCGAGACATTTTCCGGGCCGCGGGGACTCAAAGGCTGGCTGGTGCGCCATGCGGACGAGTTCGCGCGCGGCACCGTTGAGCAGTTGCTGACCTATGCACTGGGGCGCGAGTTGGAAGCACGTGACCAACCCGCAGTGCGCGCCATCCTGCGCGAGACCGCGGACGCCGGCTACCGATTCCACGATCTGGTGATCGCCATCACGCGCAGTGTTCCATTTCAAATGAGACAGAACGAGGAGCCATGACGATGTTCGTGAACCAAAAACAGATTCCCCGGCGCACGTTTTTGCGAGGAACCGGCACGGCGTTCGCGTTGCCCTTGCTGGATGCCATGATTCCCGCGTTGCGGGCCGAACGGCAGACCGCCGCCGCACCCGTGCGCCGTCTCGGGTTCATCTTCTATCCGCTCGGCGTGGATCAGGATCGCTGGCGTCCCAAGGGCGAAGGCGCAAACTACGAATTGAGCGAAGCACTACAACCGCTCGCCGCGCACCGGAAAAAATTCGTTGTCATCAGCGGGCTTTCTTCCGACCCCGACCGCACGAAGGCCGGCTTCCACGACCGTGCTCTGGCGTCGTTCATGACAGGCGTGGAGCCGGTGAAAGGAAAGATCCACGTCGGCATCTCGGTGGATCAGTTGGCCGCTCAGGCGCTGGGGAAGGAGACGCAGTTCTCCTCGCTCGAACTCGCGGCGGAGAAGATCAACGTCAACAGCGCGCATGTCGGTCCGGTGTTTAAGAGCGCTACCGTGCCACTGCCTTTCGAATACAACCCGCGCATGGTTTTTGAGCGCCTGTTCGGCGAAGGCGGGCGCATTGATCCCGCGGCCTCGGCCGCGCGCAATGCCGCGGACCGCAGCAGCCTCGATACGGTGACGGAACGGATCGCGGAATTGAAACGGCAACTCGGCCCCAGTGACCGCCGCAAACTGGAGGAATACCTGGAGTCGATTCGCGACGTGGAACGCCGCATCCAGGTAGCGATGCGCAAGCAGCCCACGGATCTGCCCGACACCAAACGCCCCGCGGGCGTGCCCGATTCCTGGGTAGAGCACATCAAGCTGATGTTTGATCTGCAGGCACTGGCTATTCAGGCCGACCTGACGCGTGTCTGGACATTCATGATGGCGCGCGAGGCGACTTCCATCACCTACCCGCACCTGAACATCACGATGGGTCATCACGAGATCTCGCATCACAATTTCGAAAAAGACAAACTCGATGCGTTGGCGAAGATCAACGTGGATCAATCGCGCCTGTTCTCCTACTTCCTCGACAAACTCGATGCCCTCAAAGAAGGCAATTCCACACTGCTGGATCATTCCCTGCTGCTCTACGGCAGCGATCTCAGCGTGCCGACATCGCACAGCCAGCGCGACCTGCCCATCATCGTCGCGGGAGGGGCGGCGGGGCGCATCGCCGGCGGGCGCTATGTGCGCTTCTCCGGAGACACCACTCCGCTCACCAATCTCTACCTCACGATGCTCGACAAGGTGGGCGTTCCAACCGAAAAATTCGGCGACAGCACGGGCCGGCTGAACCGACTGGAGGTGTAGTAATGAAGGTTCTCGTCCTGCTTCTTGCGTGTCTGCCCGCCATGGCGAAGTTGGGCGACGCGCTGCTCGACGCCGCGCGCAACGATGACCAGGCCGCCGTGGGCGCACTGTTGCGGCAAGGAGCCGATTGCAATGCTCGCGACGGCGATGGAGCAACTGCACTGGCGTGGGCAGCCGCGCGGAATAACTCCGCAATGGCCAAGCTACTGCTGGGCGCCGGAACGGATCCGAATGCGACGAACGAAATGGGTATCGGTCCGTTGATGATTGCCATCACGAATGGCTCCACCGAAATGGTGAAACTCCTGCTGGAGAAGGGCGCCGACCCCCACATCGCCCGTGAGAACGGCGAGACACCGCTGATGACCGCCGCTCGGCTGGGGCAGGCAGATACCATGCGGCTGCTGTTGGACCGCGGAGCCAACGTCAATGCGCGCGAGCGCAAATTCGGCCAGACCGCGCTGATGTGGGCGGCCGGCAATCCCGACGCCGTGCGGTTGCTGGTCCGCCGGGGCGCCGACATTCGCGCTGTCACTTCCACCTGGAACGTGAAGTACGTCATCTATGCCCCCACCACGGCGACCCTCGGAAAGACAGGCATTCCCTGGAACACGGACGGCGACTACGTGACTCGAAAAGGCGGGCAGAACGCCCTGTTCTTCGCCGTACAGAAGCACAGCCTGGAATCGGCGAGCCTCCTTCTCGATGCAGGCATCGATGTAAATTCGCCCGCCGCAGATGGCACCACTCCGCTGCTGGCTACTTTGTACAACTGGGATCCGCCGAGCACCGTATTCGTTCCCGGCAAGGGCGCACCGGCGCAAGCCGGCAGTTCCCAGAAATTTCGCGCGGATTTGAAGATGGCAGCGCTGCTGCTCGATCGCGGGGCGAAGGCAGGCGCGGTCGACGGCGCGGGCTACACGCCGCTACACGGTGCGGCACTCGCGGTGGCGAACGCCTCGCTCGGGGCGGGTTTCCGCCGCGGTGGAGCTTACGGTCGCAATCCGGCAATGCTGACGCTCAGCCCAACTGCCGATCCAAACGCCGCGGGAACCGTCGCCGAAGGGCTGTTGATCGTTTCGCGGCTTCTCGCGCAGGGCGCGGATCCGAACCGGCAAACGCTTTATCCCACCGCTGGACCAGCGGGCGATGTACGCATCAATCCCGCGCCCCCCGGATCTTCCGCGTTCCACATCGCAGCCGCTTCCACCAATCTCGATCTCGTAAAGCGACTCGCCGATCGCGGCGCCAACGTCAATCTGCTGCGCAAGGATGGGCACACCCCGTTGACCGTCGCTGTCATGTCCGGCAGCATCGAAGTCGTGAAGGAATTGATCGCCCGTGGCGCGGACCTGCACGCACGCTACAATCCGGCGGAAAAAATCCCGGACCCGGTTGAGCCCATCACCGTCGCCCGCCGCGGACAGTCGATCCTGCACATCGCCGCGCTGAACGGCAACGTAGCAATGGTCGAATTCCTTTACGCGCAAGGCGCCAGGCTCGATGTGAAGAACGAATCCGGAGAAACGCCATTCGACCTTGCCGATCAACAAGAGCGCTACCGGCAGGCGATTCAGATTCAAAACGCCGATGGCGATGCGGAAAAGATCCGCGCCGTGGTGCGGCCCACCGAAATGACCACCGCCATACGCAAATTGATGGCGCAGGCTCAGAAGTAGATCTTCAACCCCAACTGCACGACACGGGCATCGGCCGCATTGTTGATGGCTCCGAAGTTCGGGCTCCCCAACGCCGTCCCAGGGATGCCGAGGTTCACGTTGTTAAAGGCGTTGAACATCTCGCCGCGGAACTGCAGCCGGAAGCGCTCGCGGATGGCGAAGTTTTTCATGATGCCGAGATCAAACTGCGTCTTACCCGGTGCGCGGCCCACGGACCGCGCCGCGTCGCCAAAGAGAAACCGCCCCGGCTGCGAGAAAGCAGTCGTATCGAACCAGCGCCCGGCGCTGCGTTGATCCTCGGGAAGATCCGGTTCCCGCAAGATGTTGGCGCGCTGCGCCCCGGCGGAGGAGCACTCACAAGTGTTGTTCTGGGTCACCACGCCATAGGGCGGGCCGGTCAGCAACGTGCCCAACACCGACAGTTGCCATCCGCCCAGAATCTGCGCGGCGGGCCCGCCCGTCAGCCATTTGCGGCCCACGCCCAACGGCAGGTCCCAAATCACATTGAATCGCGCGTTGTGCCGCAGATCGTTCGGACTGAGGGCTTTGTCCAACTGCCGGTTGTAGAAATCCTGGTAGCCCGCTCCTGGAGTTCCACCGAAATCACCGGAAGCAATGTGGTCCACATTGTCGATGAACTTCGAGAACGTGTAATTAAACAGGAACTGCAGTCCGCCTTGATAGCGCTTCTCCGTGTGGAACACGAATCCGTGGTAGCTGGAAGCTCCCCAATTCGGAGCCACCATGGTCACGTTGCTGAATTGCGGAAACGGGCGCCGCGATTGGATCGTCCCCGTGCCACCCACACGCTCCGGACGCACCTGGTTGATGCTCACATCGGTGGACGTCAGCTTGCGGCCCAGATTCCCGATGTACTGCAGCTCCACCATCACTCCCTTCATCTCCTGCTGCACGCCGAAGTTGAACTGCTGCGAGTAGGGCGCAAGCCGGTGCCGTTCATAGAAAGTGATGTTGTTGTTGAGCCCGAACGCCGGCGTCCGGCTCTGCGGACCCGGCAGGTCGAAACGCGGCAATCCATCCTTCAGCAGGAACGCCGCCGTTTGGTTTTGATCGGGACTGACAAACGCGGCCTCTGTCGAGAATCCAAGATTCGTTCCCGTACCGTAGCCAACATCGTTGGTGTTGCCGAAGAAAATCCCGTATCCGCCACGAATCACCCTGCGCTCGCTGCCGCCGGGCCTCCATGCGAAGCCGAAGCGAGGAGCAATGTTGTTGCGGTCGACATCCGCAATGCGCCGCGGGAATCCATCCACATTGGCGAACTTCACCACACCGGGCACGCGCGCCGTGGGATGAATCTCCGTCATGCTGAAACCGCTGAACGTATCGTCGGGAGAGATAGGCGGAGGCTCCACATCGTAACGCACGCCCAGGTTCAGCGTGAAGTTCGGAGTCACCTTCCAATCGTCCTGCAGGAAACCGCCGAGCGAGTAGTTCTGCGTCCGCAGGGGAATCTGATCGCGCAGCGTGGCGCTGGTGACGAAGCCCAACAGGAACGTCGCGAATCCATCACCGGTGCGCGCATTACCCTGCAAGCCCGAACCTTGCGCGGCGAAGATCATATCGCCCGAGGGGATGGTATCGAACTCGTC
>CALFYN010000427.1 GCA_937952345.1 uncultured Acidobacteriota bacterium | reverse complement strand
GCCCCTGTACGAACGAAGCGAGTAGAAGACTAACCATCAACTTGGACATGATGGCCGCGATTATATTACGTTTTCTATGTCAAATTTTCTACCCGCCGCTCCTCCGGCACCCAGCGCCTCGTCCACCGCCACGCAAACACGTGCTCCTTGGCATAATTCCCCAACGTAATCACCGGCGCCAGCGGCAGCAAGGGCAGCAACAGTGTCAGCCACGGATTATCCACCATCCCCGAAGTCCCAATCGACAACACATCCCGCGTCAGTTTCCAATACGACCCGTGAGCCCCGCACACACTCGCCCGGCGGTAGCGCAACCCTTCCAGAAACTCACTCGCCGTCCGCGCCGAACTCACTTCCGTCCAAACCCGTCCCGCGTTCTCCAGCGTATGCGCGTCGCTGCCCCCGCACACGGCAACCCCAGTGGCAAACGCCGCCGCGGCCTTGTTGCACACCTCCGGAACCGCCCCGTTCAGAACCTCCAGCGCCAGCCCCATCTCTTCAAACAACGCGAAATCTCCCAATTCCCGCCGCCCCGTCAGCGCGCTGAACGCGTGGTTCACGCTCGCAAACAGCCGCTGCTCCCGAAGAAACGCCAGCAGCGAATAGAAGTCCGCCCGCCGCCGCTGCAGTTCCGTGTGATGCCACTCCTCAATGCCATACACGCCCAAATGCATCTCGTTCCCCGAAGGCAACGTGCAAGTCACCTCTTCGCTCAGAAAGAAATCCGCATGGCACCGCAGCCCTTCCGCCGCATCGATGGAATCATGGTCCGTCACCGTAACCACATCCATCCCACGCCGCTTCAATGTCTCGTACAATTCACCGGGCTCGGTGTAGCTTTCGCGGCAAACGTGCCGCAGCACGGGCACGGTACACATGCCGGAATGTATGGTGTGCACATGGAGATCGCATTTCATGGTTCCCTCCGGAACAATCGCCGCAACAGCGGATGATGGGCCGCCGTCAAATCCACCAGCAGCAGGCAATCCAATACTTCGGAAAAACTTGAGTCGACATTCAACGCCAGCACTGTGCCCCCCAGCTTCTCGTACTGTCGCAGCAGCACCGGCACCCCATCCAAATGCGGCTCCAAATCGCGTAGCACGCGTGACAATGAATCGAGCGATTGCGTCGAATGCGCCAGCCGCCGCAATTCGGTGAGCCCCGCCATCGCTGGCCGGTAAGGGGTCCGCGGACGCACCAGCGCCCCCAGCGGATGCGCGGCCCGGCAACTCACAAACTCCGCAATCAGTTGCCGCGACGCCTCCGTATACCGGCTCGAAATACTCACCGCCCCAAACAGCATCTTGATTTCCGGCCGTGCCGACAAATACCGCGCAATCCCCCGCCACAAAAGATACAGCGGTGCATAATCCCGCTGATATTCCGGCCGAATGAACGACCGGCCCAGTTCCAGCGCAGGACCCAGCCGCTCAAAAAACGGCGACTGAAACTGAAATAGCGAAGCCGTGTACAAGCCCTGCGGGCCGAAGCGCCGCAATATCTCCTGTGTCGGAGCCAGCCGGTACGCCCCTGCAATCGCCTTCGCCCTTGCATTCCAAACAAACAGGTGATCGTAGTAAGCATCGAACGTGTCGATATCGCTCGATCGCCCTGTCCCTTCCCCCGCCCCGCGAAACGTCTCCTCCCGCAGCCGCCCAATCTCGGTCAGCACCGCCGGAATCGCCCGCGGACGCGCCACATACACTTCGAAATCCCCAATCGCGTCCAATCGCCGCTCCCGCAACGCCGCGATCTCATCCTGAATCGCGCGGTTCTCCCGAATCGCTTGCGCCACGGGAGCAGGCGCCGGTGCCGAAGCCGCCGCCCGGTACGCCAGCGAATACGTGCGCAACCGCAGATGCTCAATCTGATGGCGCGGCTCTCCAAACTCCGCCAGTTCCTGCGCCGGAATCGGATTCCCAATCCGCAGATGCACGCTGAATCCCCGCTTCGACAGCAGTTCCGCCGGCAACCGCGCCGTGCGAATCGCCGGATGAATCACCCCCGCCAAATGGAACGTCAGGCTGTTCCCACCCTGAAAAAACATCGGCAGCACATTCGCTCCCGACATTGTCGCCAGCCGCGCCGCGCTCTCTTTCCATTCCGGGTCCGCCACTTTCCCCTGCCGCCAAACCCAGCTCGAAACCTCGCCGCTCGGAAATACCGCCATTGCGCCGCCCGACTTCAGCCACCGCGCCGCCTCGCGAAACGCCCGCGCATTCTTCATGCTCACCCCCGACTGCACATCCACCGCTATCACGCGGTCCCGTACAGCCCTCACCGATCGTAGTGCGTCATTGGCCAGAAACCGATAGTCATCCCGCACCGGACCCAGCACTGCGCTCAACACCAGCCCTTCCAGCAGCCCGAATGGATGATTCGCCACAATCAGCACCGGTCCCGTCTTCGGAATGCGCTCCACATCGCTCGCGCTCACCACCAGTTCCACGCCCAGTTGCTCCAGCATGCGCCGCGAATACTCGCAGGCATCGCCTCCCACCACCGCGGCATTCTCTGAGATCTCCCGCAGCGCGTCAATCCGCAGCAACTTCGCGAGTGACCGCCGTGCGGCAACCGGCAGGTTGTGAAATCGATGGGGAAGCAGAAAGAGAGAATCCGTTTGTTCCGCTGCCATATCACGCAGCCAGTGCATGCGTCCCGTACCCGAGTAAAATGCCCAGCAGCGCGCCGGCCAGCACATCGCTCAGAAAGTGCATCCCCAGCATCACCCGCGAAACGGCGATACTCAACGCGCAAAACAACAGCGCCCCGCTCAATTCCGGAAAGTGCAGCATCAGCGGCGCCGACACCGCGAACGCCGTGATCGTGTGTCCCGATGGAAACGAAAACTGATCCGGTGGCAGCAGCGACGCCCAGCAATGCGGCTCAATCGCGCACGGCCGCTTGCGCCCGGTCGCCCGTTTCAACCAGAGAAAAAGGCAAATCCCCAAACTGGCGGCAAAGGATGACTCCGCCACCGCATATTGGCCGGCGGATCCTCCGAATATCAGAATGGCGAGGCATATCGTGTACCACAACCATCCATCTCCGCCGCGTGTGGCGCAGATCATCCATTGCCTCACCCAGAGCGGCGCTTTCCAACGATGCACGCGCTTCATGATCCGTATGTCACGGCTTTCGATGAACGAGAGTATGCTCTGTTGCGTCATGAGGAAGCACTCGTCTGCTTCGAGTGTCCACGCGCGCCCTTACGGTTTCATGAATTCTCGGCGAAATTTCGGTGAAGCACCCCCTCCCGGATAAGATGGTTATCATCCACCCATGTTGCGAAGAACCTTCCTAGGCGCCGCAGCCGCGGCCATCACTGGCCAAAGGCCCAATGTCCTCTTCGTCCTCACTGATGATCACCGCGCCGATTACCTCGGCTGCATGGGACACCCCATCGTCAAAACAC
>CALFYN010000426.1 GCA_937952345.1 uncultured Acidobacteriota bacterium | reverse complement strand
AGGATCAACGGGCGCTCGATTACCTGAGCTCGCGGCCGGATGTGGATGCGAATCGCGTGGGATGCTGTGGACTTTCGGGCGGCGGACTGCGCACGGTGTATCTGTCGGGGATTGATGAGCGGATCAAATGCGCCTGTTGCGTGGGCATGATGAGCACGTGGCGCGATTATCTTCTCAACAAGTGCTACACGCACACGTGGATGATCTACATTCCGAGTCTGCCGCGGGATTTGGATTTTCCGGAGATTCTTGGGCTTGCCGCGCCGAATCCAGTGATGGTGCTGAACAATCGGGAAGATCAACTGTTCACGGTGCCGGAGATGGAGCGGGCGGATCAGATCCTGAAGGATGTCTATGCCAAGGCCAAGGCATCAGACCGCTATGCGATGAACTTCTATCCCGGCCCACACAAGTTCGATCAGGACATGCAGAGGGACGCATTCGAATGGTTCGACAAGTGGCTGAAATCGTAGTTGCTCTCTGGCTGGCGATGATGCCGCTGGGCGCGGCGGACCAGTTGCTGATCAGCTTCTTTCGCAATAACGGCGAGGATGGGCTGTATCTGGCTGCGAGCGGAGACGGATTGCGCTTCACCGCTCTCAATGGCGACAGGCCACTGCTGCGGCCCGAGGTTGGGGAGTCGAAGTTGATGCGTGACCCGTCGATTGCACGGGGGCCCGACGGTATTTTCCACATGGTGTGGACGACGGCATGGCAGGGCAAGACGATTGGCTATGCGCACTCGAAGGATCTGCGCAACTGGTCAGCGCAGCGGGCCATCACGGTGATGCCGGATGAGCCGGAAGTGCAGAACTGCTGGGCTCCGGAGTTGTACTACGATGCACCATCGAAGGAGTGGATCATTCTGTGGGCATCGACGATCCAGGGCCGGTTTCCGGGGACGTTGGGTACTGGCTCACGGGACAACAATCACCGGCTGTATGCGATTCGAACGCGCGATTTCCGGACGTTTTCGAAGCCGGCGCTGTTTTATGATCCGGGCTTCATGGTGATTGACGGGGCCCTCTTTCATACGGGAAGGCGATACGCGATGGTGATGAAGAACGAGACGTTGACACCGCCGGCGAAGTATCTGTTCCTGACGTACGCGGATGAGTTGGGTGGACCGTGGTCGAAGCCGGGGCCATCGATTTCCGGGGAGCAATGGGCGGAGGGACCAAGCGCGATCCGGACCGGCGGATTCTGGTACATCTATTTCGATAAATACCGGGAAAACAAATACGGCGCGATTCGTTCGAAGGATCTGGAGCATTGGGAAGATGTGACGCCGCTGATTCACATGCCAGCAGGAATCCGGCACGGCACCGTATTTCGTGCGCCGAGGGCGATTGTGGATGCCTTAGCCGAGGGCCCACGGTGATCCTTCTGACGACGGCAGTGTTGCTTGCCGCGGCCGGTGCACAGCCGCTGCGGATGCAACATGACGCCATTGCAGGGTTCTGCTTACGTGTGGAGATGGTTCGGTGGCGATGGAATCTTTTTTCCGGGACGGCATGAGCCCAGACGATTCCAGAGCCACTGCGTGAAGAGATATAACGGCGCAGTCGCATGATCGAATCCGGCTGATACTGACGACCCAATCGCATCGTGACTATTTCGATGCCGCGTCGGTAGCGCGGCATGTGCAGCACAATGCGAATGCCGTCCTGGCGGGGAACAAGACAACTGGTGCAGCCCGTGCGGGCAACCTGTGGACGCCGTGTGGAGACTGTTACGTGGCCCGCGAGCCAATAGTGGGGAAACGAGGGCTTGCGATTCCTTCGGCTGCCGCACAATTCGCCGCCTTGTTGGCGCCTTGGTGAATGATGGCAGGCAGAAGCGGACGCGGGATCGCCAACACGCTGCTGCAGCCGAGGGAGTTTGTGGGCGTTGCACGCGGATCTGAACCGGCCGGCACGGCAGCAGAAGCAGGTGCGCACCCCGAATGCCGTGGTCGGCTTTGACAATCGCGTGCCGATTCAATAGTCTCAGCGTATGACCCTTCGCACGGCGGCACTCGCCCTTTCTTTCGTTTGTCTCTCCTCGGCCATGGATTGGGAGAAGGCTCCCAGGCTTCCGCACAAACTTGTCAGCAGCTGGGCGCAATTGCCAGCGGGTTGGAATTTCGGCGAAACAAGCGGTGTCTCGGTGGACAAGAACGACAATGTGTGGGTGTTCAACCGCGGCAAGCATCAGGTAATCAAGTTCGATCGGAGCGGTAAGTTTCTCGGTGGATGGGAAGATGTACCCGTGCTTTCGGCGCACGGGATAAAGTCTGATCCGGATGGCAATGTGTGGCTGGTGGATGTCGTGGGGCATTCTTTGCTGAAGTTCACGCCGGGTGGCAGGCTGCTAATGGTGTTCGCCAACGCTGGACGCACGGCGGGAGACAACACTTCGCAGTACGCATTCAATCGGCCGACAGGTCTCTCCTTCAAGCCGAACGGCGATTTCTATGTTTCCGATGGCTATGTGAACACACGCGTGGTGCGCTACAGCAGGGACGGAAGGTATTTGGGACAGTGGGGCACAAAGGGTACCGGAGATGGAGAGTTCGACCTCGTGCACGATGTGGCGCTAGACAAGCAGGGCAGGGTCTACGTGGCGGATCGCGCCAATTCGCGCGTGCAAGTTTTCGATGGAGAAGGAAAGTTCCTCGCCAAATGGACTGATGTCGGACAGCCCTGGGGCTTGGCGTACAGCGAGAAGGAAAACGCAATGTATATCGCCGATGGACTGAACAACCGGGTGGTTAAGGCGAATCTTGATGGGCAGGTGCTGGGTGTGCTGGGACAGTTCGGCAAGGCGCCGGGCTCGTTTGATTTCGCTCATCATATCGCGATCGACAGCGAAGGTTCCATCTACGTGGCGGAAATCAAAAACTGGCGCGTTCAGAAATTTGCTAAGTGAGATTGGCGCAATTGCCTCGCGGTGTTGCAGTCGCCCTGAACGGCAGCCAGTTTCTGAGCGGCGCTCGCGATCACTGCCGTGTTGCACGAGGCCGATCAACCGCACGACCTCGGGCGCAGCCTGGACCAGAACTGTCCGCCATTCACGCGATGTTTGAGTAGGGGTGCGCACTCACGCGGAGTATCCGTTTCGCCGCGCCGCGTGGCTGGAGTTACAAGCAAGCCGTTTCAGTTCTTGGATCGAAGAGCTGGACTCCCGGCTTGGCGCACGCCAGATGATCATGTGAAGGCCCGGCGGGTGATCCGGGCTTTTCGCCATGATCGCCAGGGGACGGAGAAAGTGGGAATGCTACGATGGCATCCATATGGGAATGATTCAGTTCGTGGCGAACTACGACGATCTGTCCACGGACAAGGGTTACCAATTCAAGTTTTATTGCGACAAGTGCCGGAATGGGTATATATCGCGGTTTGTCGTTTCCAAGGCTGGATTGGCTACGAGCGTGTTGCGAACTGCTGGGAATCTATTCGGGGGATGGATGCATAACGCCGGGTACGGCAGCTATGAGTTGCAGCGGTTGGTGGGGGGGCCGGAGCATGATGCGGCGCTGCGGGAGGCGATGGAGGAGGGCAAGAAGTACTTCCATCAGTGCACGCGGTGTGGGCGGTGGGTTTGTCCAGAGGTGTGCTGGAACGGGCTGGCAACGTTGTGCGAGGAGTGTGCTCCCAAAATGGAGGAGCATGTGCCGGCGGCGCAGGCGGAGATGCGCGTGCAGGCTGCTCGGGAGCAGATCTACAACAGGGCGATGCAGCAGGGTTATGCTGGGGCTGTGGATTTGTCAGCGGATGCGCAGATGACAGCTCCGCCGGTAGGGGTGCGGCCAGGATCGACTCCTGTATGCGGGCATTGCGGAGCCGATATCGATACGGGAGCGAAATTTTGCGGGCAGTGCGGGAAGTCCAACAGGCCGGCGGCGGCGAAATTTTGCACGCAGTGCGGACATCAGCCGAAGCAGGATGCAAAATTCTGTCCGGAGTGTGGGGGACGGATGTGAGCAACTGGTAGAGCAAGCTTCCCCAAGTGGAAACCCGGCAGTTTTGAGCGGCAATGCCCCCGAGGGGGCAGCGGCTTGTACATGTGGCCAGAGCAACCTACCAGGCGAAGTTTAGACCGAAGCGGAAGGTGCGGCCTTCGTTCAGTGTGTTGGTGATGAAGCCGAATTCGGGAGTGCCCCAGACGGAGCCGGGTTCGGCGAATTGGGGACGGTTGAGGAGATTGATGGATTCGGCGCGGAAGGTGAGGCGGGCTTCGTTATGAAGCTTGAAGCTGCGGGATAAGGCGGCGTTGACGTTGGCGATGGAGCCTTTGCGGAAGGTGTTGGCTCCGAGGTTGCCGGTTTCGGCGTCGGGGGCGATGCGGGCGAAGGCGGTTGATGGGAGCAGTTGGCGGGAGGTGTCGGGATCGCCGATGGTGCGGCCGAGGATGGATGGATCGAGGAGATTGGGGCGATCGTTGCCGTTGCCGTCGACGTTGCCGAAGCCGGGGCCGTCGAGGGTGGTGACCATGAAGGGCGTGCCGGTTTTGAGGAGCGTGACGGTGGAGATGTTCCAGTTGGCGATCTGGTAGCCGGCGCGGACGAGGAAGGCGTGCGGTTGGTGGAAGAGACTGACGGCTTTGCGATCGCGGTGGGTTTCGTATTCGGACTGGCTGCGCGACTGGCGGGTATCGGCGTCGTAGCCGGTGTTGGTGTAGCCTGCTCCAAGATCCATGGCTTTGCTGAACCAGTAGGACATGTCGAGGGTGAGGCCGCGCCAGCGTGGAGCAACGAGGGAGACGCGGCCGGCATCGAAGTAGCCGCGCGAGCCGTTGAGTACCCAGCGGATTTCGGCAAGATCGGCGATGGGGCGGCGTTGATTGATGGTGGCCGTGGTGGTGATGATGCCTGGCACAGGATGGGCGCGATTGAGGTACCACATGACGAGGAGCTTGTGCATGCGGCTGCC
>CALFYN010000425.1 GCA_937952345.1 uncultured Acidobacteriota bacterium | reverse complement strand
CCATCTCCAACTACCCTCACGTGTCTCCTTCTAGACAACTCCCCGTCTGCGCTAGTCTATAGGGTTGACTCCATCCCAACCAACAGGAGACCTGAAGCGCTGTGAAATGGTTTGACTATCAGGCGCCGCGCACGCTGGGGGAAGCCGTCGAGGCGATGACGCTTCACCCCACCGCGCGAGCCCTCGCTGGCGGCACGGACCTGCTCGTGCAAATGCGTGCAGGCCGCCGCACCCCCGATCTCATCGTCGATATCAAGAAGATCCCCGAACTCAATCAGCTCCATTACGAGCCGGGTATCGGACTCACCCTCGGCGCAGCCGTTCCCTGTTACCGCATCTACAACGACACCGCCGTCAGCCGGGCCTACCCCTCGCTCGCCGAAGTTGCCAACATCATCGGCGGCACTCAGATTCAGGGCCGTGCTTCCATTGGTGGCAATCTCTGCAATGCCGCGCCCAGCGCCGACGCGATTCCGCTGCTCATTGCGCTCGGGGCAACGTGTCGCCTCGTGGGCCCCGGCGGGGAGCGCACCATCTCTGTCGATCAATTCTGCACCGCGCCGGGAGAAAATTCCCTGCGGCTCGGCGAACTGCTGGTGTCCATCCACATCCCCCAAACCCCGGCGCATGGCGGCGCACGCTACCTTCGCTTCATCCCCCGCAATGAGATGGATATCGCGGTCGCCGGAGCCGGTGTTTCCGTTGTCATGGAGAACGGAAACATCCAGTCCGCGCGCATTGCCCTCAGCGCCGTAGCGCCCATCCCGCTTCCCGTCGATGCCGCCTCGCTGGCGGGCCAACCCGCCGATGATGCAACACTCGCCAAAGCCGGCGAACTCGCGGCCGCCGCCGCTAAGCCCATCACCGATATGCGCGGCACCGCGGATTATCGCCGCCACCTCTGCGCGGTGCTCACCCGCAGAGCGATGGCCTCCGCCATCGCCGCCGCCAAGGAGTCGAAATAATGGAACGCAAAGTACACGTCCAGACCACTATCAACGGCGAGGCCTCCGAGTTCCTTTGCGAGCCGCGCCAGAGCCTGCTCGAATGCCTCCGCGATATCCTCAATCTCACCGGCACCAAGGAGGGCTGCAACGACGGCAACTGCGGCGCCTGCACCGTCATGATGGACGGCCGCATTGTCACCTCCTGCCTCGTGCTCGGCGTTGAGGCGCAAGGCAGTCAGATAACCACCATCGAAGGCATCGCCAAAGGCAATGACCTGCATCCGTTGCAGAAGGCTTTCCTTGAAGAAGCTGCGCTGCAGTGCGGCATCTGCACGCCCGGCTTCATCGTCGCCGCGAAGGCCTTGCTCGACCAGGAGCCTCACCCCAGCGAAGACCGCATTCGCTGGTGGCTCGCCAATAATCTTTGCCGCTGCACAGGATACGACAAGATCGTTAAGGCCGTTCAAAAGGCGGCCGCGGAGGTGACTCTGTGAGTACACAGTACAACGTCATTGGGACTCGCCCCATCCGGCACGATGGGGCTGACAAAGTGACAGGCCGCGCCCTCTACGGTGCCGATATTCAACTCGCCGGGTTGTTGCATGGCGCCATCCTTCGCAGCCCGCACGCCCATGCCCGCATCAAGCGCATCGATACGTCCAAAGCCGAAGCGCTGCCCGGGGTGAAGGCCGTCGCGACCGCCGCGGACTTCCCCGACAGCGGCGATAAGATCGTCGACCTCGGCGAAGGCGCCACACCGCTCAGCTACATTCGCGGGAATGTCCTGGCCAAGGACAAGGTGCTCTACCGCGGCCACGCCATTGCCGGAGTCGCCGCCACCAGCACCCACATTGCCGAGGAGGCCGCGAATCTCATCGAAGTGGAATACGAGGTGCTTCCTTGCGCCCTCACCGCGCCCGACGCCATGAAAGACGGCGCTCCCATTCTGCACGAAGACCTGCGTATGCAGGAACTCGGGCAGAAAACAGACAAGGTCAGCAATGTTGCGGACCACTTCCGCTTCCAGATCGGTGACCTCGATGCAGGGTTCGCCGGCGCCGAACTGATCATCGAACGCGAGTTTCACACCTCCACCGTGCACCAGGGTTACATCGAGCCGCACAACGCCACCGTCCTCTGGAACAACGACGGCCGCGTCCAGGTGTGGACCAGCACACAGGGATCCTTCGTCGTCCGTGACACCACCGCCTGCATCCTCGATCTGCCCGTCGCACAGGTCAAGGTGACGCCCATGGAAATCGGCGGCGGCTTCGGCGGGAAGATTCCGGTCTACCTGGAACCGGTTGCCGCCGTGCTCTCCAAAAAGTCTGGTCGCCCCGTGAAGATCGTCATGTCGCGCAAGGATGTGTTTGAAGGGTCCGGACCCACCCCCGGCTCCTTCATCCGCGTGAAGGTCGGCGCGAAGCGCGACGGCACATTCACCGCCGCCCAGGGCTATCTCGCCTACGAAGCCGGCGCCTATCCCGGTGCAATGGTCGGTCCCGGCGCCATGTGCCTCTTCGCCGCCTACGACATCAAGAACGTCACCGTGGATGCCTTCGATGTCGTCGTCAACAAGCCGAGTACCGCCGCATACCGTGCGCCCGGCGCGACCAACGCCGCCTTCGCCACCGAAACGGTCGTCGATGAAATCGCCGAAAAGCTGGGAATCGACCCCATCGAGATCCGCCTCAAGAACGCCGCCAAGGAAGGCACACAACGCGTCGATGGGCCCAAGTACCGCCGCATCGGCTGCGTGGAAGTCCTCGAAGCCATGAAGGCGAGCGAGCATTACAACGCGCCCCTCGGCGGCCCCAATCGCGGACGCGGCGTCGCCATCGGTTTCTGGTTCAACGCCGGATTGCCCTCCAGTTGCACCATCAGCGTCAATGCCGATGGCAGCGTCAGTCTCGTGGAAGGCTCCACCGATATCGGCGGATCCCGCGCCTCCATCGCCATGCAGGCGGCTGAGGTGCTCGGCATCCCCGCCGAGAGCGTCCATCCCAGCGTCGTAGATACCGACTCCATCGGTTTCACCGCCGTCACCGGAGGCAGCCGCACCACGTTCGCTACCGGATGGGCCGCCTATGAAGCCGCACAGGATGTGGTCCGCCAGATGAAAGATCGCGCCGCCAAGCTTTGGGAAATCGACGCCTCCGATGTGAAACTTGACTCCGGCGTTTTTTCGAACAACGGCAAGTCCATGACTTTCGCCGAACTCGCCGCGCGCATCGGCGAAACCGGCGGACCCATCGTCGGACGTGGAGCCGTCAATCCGCGCGGCGTCGGCGGCTCCTTCTCCGGATCCATCGCCGATGTGGAAGTCGATCCCGAAACAGGAAAGACGCAAATTGTTCGATTCACTTCCATCCAGGATGTCGGCAAGGCGATTCACCCCGCCTATGTCGAAGGGCAGATGCAGGGCGGCAGCGTGCAGGGAATCGGCTGGGCGCTGAACGAGGAGTACTACATGGATGCAAGCGGCGCCATGCGCAACTCCAGCCTCCTCGATTACCGCATGCCCACCGCGCTCGATTTGCCCATGATCGAAACGATCATTATCGAAGTGCCCAACCCCGGCCATCCCTTCGGCGTGCGCGGCGTCGGCGAAGCGAATATCGTTCCTCCGCCCGCCGCCATCGCCAACGCCATCTATCGTGCCGTGGGCGTGCGCTTGCGCACTCTGCCCATGAAACCTTCCACCGTCATGGAAGCTGTCTGGGCGAAATAACGTGGCCACGGTCTACCTGCCGGCTTTGTTGCGGCCTCTTGCCGGAGGCCGCGACTCCCTTTCTGTCGAAGGCGCCACCGTCCGCCAGGTGATCGACAATCTCGACAAGCAATGCCCCGGCATCAAAGAGAGGCTGGTCGAAAACAATCGCCTGAAGCCCAATATCTCGGTCGCCGTGGACAACGAAATCCTGCCGCTCGGATTGATTGAGCCCGTTCAGCCGGATAGCGAAGTCCACTTCGTACAAGCCATCACCGGAGGCGCCTGACCATGTCGAACCACTACGATGCCATCGTGATTGGCGGTGGGCACAATGGCCTCGTCACGGCCGCCTACCTCGCGCGCGCCGGCCGCAAAGTCGTCGTCCTCGAACGCCGCGAGCTCGTCGGTGGCTGCGCGGTCACCGAGGAGATCTGGCCCGGCTATCGTGTCTCCACCGCCAGTTACCTCACCAGCCTCCTGCAGGAAAAAGTCATCCGCGATCTGGAACTCGAGCGTTTCGGCTACAAGGTCGATGCCAAGGATCCGGCCTTCTTCTCGCCCTTCCCCGATGGCCGCTACATGTTCATGTGGCAGGATCCCGCCAAGACCCTCCAGGAAATCGCCAAGTTCTCCAAGCGCGATGCCGAACGCTACCCCGCCTACGAAGAACACCTCGAAAAACTCGCCGTCGTCGTCGAATCGCTGCTCCTTACCACGCCCCCGGAATTTCCCCCGCAAGGATTGGGCGACTACACCGAGTGGCTGAAACTGGCCGGCAGGATGCGCGGGCTCGGCCGCAAAGAACTCGTCGGATTGGTGAAGATCTTCACTCAAAGCGCCGCCGACATGCTCGATGACTGGTTCGAGTCGGAAGAGCTGAAAGTGACGCTCGCCACCGATGGTGTCATCGGCGCCAATGGCGGCCCCAAATCCGCGGGTACAGCCTACATCCTCATGCATCACTGCATGGGTGGTGTCGCCGGCAAGCGCGGCCTCTGGGGCTTTGTGCGCGGAGGCATGGGCGCCGTCTCCGAGGCCATCGCCGCCAGCGCCCGCAGCAAAGGCGCCGAAGTCCGCTGCAACGCCCACGTCCGCCAGATCCTCGTCCGCGATGGGCGGGCGAACGGCGTTGTGCTCGACAACGGCGAAGAGATCAGTGCCCCCATCGTGGCCAGCAACCTCGATCCCATCATCACCTTCCTGAAGCTCGTCGAAGAGCGCCATCTGCCCGGCGATTTCGTCCAGCAAATGCGCCGGTTCCGCAGCGAAGGCACTTCCTGCAAAATCAACCTCGCACTCAACGGTCTCCCGGATTTCCGCATCCTCCCCGGCACGCCCGGGCCACAGCATCGCGCCACCATGCACATCTGCCCCAGCATCGAGTACGTCGAGCGCGCCTGGGACGACGCCAAATACGGCAAGCCCTCTCAAAAGCCTCTCCTCGAAATGACCGTCCCCACCACCTACGATTCCTCCCTCGCGCCCCCAGGCAAGCACATCATGGGCATCTTCCTCCAATACGCTCCCTACACCCTAAAGGGAACCACCTGGGAGCTGGAGCGTGAGCCCTTCTTCCAGCGCGTCATCGGACTCATCGAAGAGTACGCCCCCAACATTCGCAATATCATCGAGCATTATCAAATACTCACACCCTACGATCTCGAGCAACGCTTTCACATCACTGGCGGCAATATTTTCCACGGCGAAATGAGCCTCGATCAGATGTTCGTCATGCGCCCGCTGGCAGGCTGGGCCCGCTACCGCACCCCGCTCAAGGGCCTCTATTTGTGCGGATCCGGCGCCCATCCCGGCGGCGGCGTGATGGGAGCGCCCGGCCACAACGCCGCCCGCGAAATCCTCCGCGGGTAAACGACCCGCCTCACAACCCGCGCCCGTCCGCTGGATAATAGAGCCATGGCGTTCACCCTGCCTCTCGCGCTTGTATTGCTCTCCCCTGTCGCGGCCCAAGACTGGACTCGGCTGTTCGACGGCAAATCCCTCCAAGGCTGGTCACAAACCCCCTTCAAAAATCGCGGCGAGATTACAGTAAAGGACGGTACCCTCATCCTCGGCAAAGGCCGCCTCACCGGCGTCACCTTTTCCGGCGACTTCCCCAAGACCAATTACGAAATCCGTTTCGAAGCCGCCCGGCTTGACGGCAGCGATTTCTTCGCCGGCATCACTTTCCCGGTGGGAGATTCCTTCTGTTCCTGGATCAATGGCGGCTGGGGAGGCACGGTCGTTGGCCTGTCGAGCCTCGATGGTGACGATGCCTCCGAAAACGACACCTCCACTATCTTCGATTTCCAAAAAGGCCGCTGGTATGCCTTCCGCCTCGAAGTCACTCCCGCCCGCATCCGCGGCTGGATCGATGGCGAGTTGATCGTTGACGCCGATATCAAGGGTCGTGAAGTGAGCCTCCGCCCCGGAGAAATCGATCTCAACACCCCGCTCGGCTTCGCTTCCTACGCCACCGTGGCCGGACTTCGCAAACTGGAGTACCGCCGCATCCCCACTACCAGCCCTCCCAAATAGCAGGCCCTATCCCTACTGCCTTACCAGAACCTCGCACAACGTACGGTAGTAGCTTGACATCCCGCCTCAAATTAGGGAGAGTATTCTACTTGGGACATTTCAAAACTCCTCCGGTAACGGGGATGCGCTCCAGGTAAGGGTGGGCGGTTCTCGCGTCACTTGTGAGTGAGTCGATCGAAACCTGCCTGTGGTAAATCCTGTTGGGCAAATGCGCCGGGCTATCGAAGCAGAGCGCGACAGGAGCGTCCCGCGGCGGAAAAGGAATAAAGAGGACTGACGTTGATCCCCTCGTTGCTCTTATTGCTGCAAAGCTCGCCGGCGGGCGCACCAAATCCCGTCCTCAACTTCCTTCCCCTCATTCTCGTTTTTGGCATCTTTTATTTTCTTCTGCTGCGGCCCATGCAGAAACAGCGCAAAGAGCAACAGCAGATGCTGGCCACGCTGCAGAACGGGCAAGTCGTGGTAACCTCCGGAGGCATCATCGGCACCATCGTGTCGCTCACTGACGACACCGTCACCCTCCGGGTCAAGCCCGACAATGTCAAACTCATGATTTCCCGCAGCGCCGTTTCCGGTCTGGCGGCACAGGAAGAATCAAAATAAGGTAACGTATCCGAATGGACAAGAATCTTCGTTTCAAGGCAATCGTCATCGCCGTCACCATAGTCCTCTGTTTCTACGGTGTTTTCGGAATCCCGAAATCGAAGGACGATCTTGTAAAGAACTGGCAGCAGAACATCCGCCTCGGACTTGACCTGCGCGGCGGTTCCCACCTTGTCCTCCAGGTTCAGGTGCAGGACGCATTCAAGGCCGAAGCCGACGCCGACATCGAACGGCTCAAGGAAGCGATGAATAAGCAGAACATCACCTTCGCTTCCCTCGACCGCAATGAACCTTCCAGCCTCGCCGACGCCGACACGATTCAGATCAATATCAAGGGTATCCCCGTGGATAAGGCTGCGGCCCTCCGCACCCTCGTCAATGACAGCTTCGATTCCTGGGTCCTGGCTTCCACAAACTCCTCCGACTATCGCCTCAACATCAAGCCCACCAAAGCCCTCGAGTTGCGCCGCGACACTCTGTCCCGCAGCATGAGCACCATCGAGAGCCGCATCAACGGCCTGGGTCTTGCCGAATCCACCGTGCAACAGCGCGGCGGCAACACCAACGAATCCGAATTGCTGGTGCAGTTGCCTGGCGTGGACGATCCCGCCCGCATCAAGCAGATACTCGGCACCGCCGCCCTCCTCGAACTCTACGAAGTGAAGGACGGTCCGTTCGCGAATCGTGAGCAGGCGCTTCTCAACTACGGTGGCGTGCTCCCACTCAATTCCAAAATCATCCGTTCCCCGGCCCGCGCCGAGCAGGCGGAGGCGGTCTACGTCGTGGCCCGCACTCCCGTCATCACTGGCCGTGACTTGCGCAACGCCCGTCCCCAACAGGGCGAGTTCGGCAAGTGGGAAACTGCCTTCACCCTCAATCAGGATGCGGCCCGGCGTTTTGGACGCTTCACGGAAACCCACATCGGCAAGCGTCTCGCCATCGTCCTGGACAGCAACGTCCGCAGCGCGCCCACCATTCAGAACCGCATTGACGATAGCGGCCGCATTACCGGCGCAGCCGATCAGCAGGATGCCTCCGATCTGGCCCTCGTCCTTCGCGCCGGCTCCTTGCCCGCCAGCGTCACCTATCTCGAAGAGCGCACCGTCGGTCCTTCGCTCGGCGCGGATTCCATCCGCCAAGGGCTCATCTCCGGCTTGGTCGGCCTCATCGTCGTCGTCCTGGTGATGTTGGTCTACTACCGCCGCGCTGGCATCAATGCCACAGTCGCTCTCTTTCTGAACGCCCTTATCCTCATCGGTGTCCTTGCCTACGCGGAAGCCGTCCTCACCTTGCCTGGCATCGCCGGCATCATCCTCTTGATCGGTATGGCGGTTGACTCCAACGTACTGATCTTTGAGCGCATCCGCGAAGAACTCGGCAACGGCAAGGGTGTGTTCGCCGCCATCGACGCAGGCTTCAACAAAGCATTTCTGACCATCATTGATACGCACGTTACCACTGTCGTGAGCTGTGCCTTCTTGTTCATCTTTGGTACTGGACCCGTCCGCGGGTTCGCTGTCACTCTGGTCATCGGTTTAATCGCCAACCTGTTCACCAGCGTGTTCGTTTCCCGGTTCATTTTCGACTGGGAATTGAGCGGCAAAAAGCAGGCGGCGAGTTTGAGTATCTAAGGCGATCTGTGATAGTGTTGTTTGGTCGCCGGAACGGGAACAATCTGCAACTTCTCGGTGTCTAATCGCATTGAACGCCGAGCTACGTGAATCTGCATGGAGTTATTCAAAAACACTAATTTCGACTTCCTCGGCAAGAAGTGGCCTTTCATCATCCTTTCGGCAATACTCACCGTCGCCGGCATTGGCAGCCTGGTGGCGAAGGGCGGCCCGAAATACGGCATCGACTTCCGCGGCGGCGTCAACATGTACGTCAAGTTTGCGCAGGCTCCTCCTGTCGAGAAGATCCGCTCTTCACTATCCGCCAAGATTCCGGGCGAAATTTCGGTTGTCGAAATCCCGGGCTCTTCGGAAGTCATCATCGGCACGGAGCTGCGCGACGAAAAAGCTCTCGACGATGCTCGCAAGTCGGTCGAAGACACGCTGAAGGCCACCTTCGGCGCCACCGCCGGCAAGCTCGACTTACACAATACAGGCGCCTCCGCTTTGGCGGACCGTTTGCGCGATCCGCTCGCTCGTAGCGGTGCCGGCCTCAATGACCAGCAGTTGACCGACCTGGCCAAAGCCATCACCACCTTTCGCGATGGCAACCCCAACTTCGGGCTCCTCAAGAGCCTCGATCAGCTCTCCGCGGTTCCCGGAGTCAACGCCAACATCTCGAATGTCATCAAGCAGGAAGTAGCCCTCTCCCCCTTCGGCATCCGCCAGGTGGAAGTGGTCGGGCCGAAGATCGGCGCGGAGTTGCGCAATCAGGCCATCCTCGCCACGCTCTACGCGCTCGCCGGAATGCTGATCTATATCGCCTTCCGGTTCGAATGGATCTACGGCGTGGCCGCTGTGTTGGCCGTCTTTCACGACGTTGTCATCACAATCGGACTGTTTTCTCTGTTCGCCAAGGAAGTCTCATTGACGGTGGTCGCGGCATTGCTTACCCTAGTTGGTTACTCGATGAACGACACGATTGTCGTATTTGACCGCATCCGTGAAAACCTCAAGCTCATGAGGCGCGAAAAGTTTGAAGCGCTCGTCAACGGCAGCGTGAATCAGACCCTCAGCCGTACCGTGTTGACTTCGGGTCTGACGTTCCTTACGGCCGTAGCCTTGTTGATGTTCGGCGGACAGGTGCTGAACGGGTTTTCCTTCGCACTGGTCGCTGGTATTATCGTAGGAACCTATTCTTCGATCTTCATCGCAAGCCCCATCCTCATCTGGTGGAAAGACTGGACTGAGGGGCGTAAGACCAATGGTGGTTCGGAGAAAGTAGCGTTATCGTCGGCCTCAAAGCAGGCGGCGAAATGAAGTGAATGACTGCGGTCCACTTTCGGACTGCTTTTCCGCGAAACGCAACTTCGCGGTAACGAGGAGAGGAACTGAAAATGTTTGAGCAAAGCTTGGTCGATGGCCAAGGAAACACCAGTAAGCCCTGGACTGTGTTTGTCTCGTTTCTGAGTCAATGCGTGCTGATTGTTGTCTTGATCATCATCCCCCTGATCTACACGGATACGTTGCCGAAGGCCCAACTTACCGGCTTCCTCGTGGCGCCTCCTCCCCCGCCGCCACCGCCTCCTCCGCCGGCTGCTGCGCCTCCCGTCAAAGTCGTCAAAGTCATCCCCCGCCAGTTCGACGCCGGAAGGCTCATGGCGCCGAAGCAGATCCCCAAAGACATCGCCATGATTAAGGAAGAAGAACTTCCTCCCACCATGGCCGGTGCCGTGGGCGTTGTCGGCGGTGTTCCCGGTGGCGTGCCGGGCGGTGCTCCTGGTGGGGTCATCGGTGGAATCATCGGCGCCGTGCCGTCCGCCGCTCCGCCTCCGCCTCCGCCTCCGCCGGTAAAGAAAGAGGAGAAGCCGCCTACTCCCCAGCGCATCCGCGTCGGTGGTAATGTGCAGTCGGCCAAACTCATCCGCCAGCCGAAGCCTGTCTATCCGCCGCTCGCAAAACAGGCCCGTATTCAAGGTACTGTCCGCTTCACCGCCATCATCGGTAAGGACGGCACCATCCAGAATCTCCAGTTGATCTCTGGTCACCCCTTGCTCGTTCCTTCGGCAACCGAGGCCGTGAAGCAGTGGGTCTACCAGCCCACCACCCTGAACGGCGAAGCCGTCGAGGTGGTCACCCAGATCGACGTCAACTTCACCTTGAGCTAGTCGTTCCGTTGTTCGTCTCAATTGTCCGATTTCGATTCAATTTAACGTAGGAGAGTGTTTCGTATGTTCCTTCAGATGCAGGTTTGGGCCTTGCTGCTATTGCAGGAAGGCGGAGCCGTCGCCTTCGACCTTCGGTCGATGTGGAATCAGATGGGGTGGATGGCCAAGGCCGTCGTTATTGCCCTCTTCTTCATGTCCGCTTGGTCGATCGGCGTCATGATTGATCGCTTGCTCGCGTTCAACGCGGCTCGCAACCAGTCACGTCAGTTTGCGCCAGCCGTCGCCGGTGCTTTGCGGGAAGGCAAGTTGGATGAAGCTATCAAGATCGCCGATCGCTACAAGAAATCCCACCTCGCCAAGGTCGTCGTTGCCGGATTGCAGGAATTTCGAGCACATCAGATAAGTAGTGAAATACCAGGCGAAGTCATTGAAGCTTCCCGCCGCGCCCTGGAACGTGCCGAAGCCATCGTCCACGCTGAGTTGAAGCGCGGCGTCAGCTCCTTGGCCACCATCGGTTCCACCGCCCCCTTCGTCGGGCTGTTCGGCACCGTTGTCGGCATCATCAACGCGTTCAAGGGCATCTC
>CALFYN010000424.1 GCA_937952345.1 uncultured Acidobacteriota bacterium | reverse complement strand
ACATGTAAAAACAACAACGCCACATTGTGTGATCCGAAGATCCGCCCCGCCCCAAACTGCGTCTCCGACCACCCCCGCCCGTTGTGATACACATACCAGTTCTGCTTCTCCACATCCGTGCTGTTGTCCTTCCACCGCAGGATATGAATGATGCAGTAAAAGTCCTTCGACCTGCGCATTTCCTGTCCTAACGTTTGATCGATGATCATCTCCGCCGACCGTGGAGTCAGCGTCGCCTTTTCCATCACTGGGTTCATCGGCAGCACTCCCGCCGGTGCAAAAGAAAAGCTCTGGTCCGTATTGGCGCCATGCAGGCATGCCGCCAGCATCATCGCGCTCACAATGATCCGATTCATAGCAGTTTCGGCCTCCTGCTCCTGAAGCGGACTCTGCCGCGCAATCGTGACATCCCTGCCTTGCAAACTTTACTTTTCAGTGATTCACTCAAGAGATACGATTTTGCGCAAAATGCCCGGTGTATAAGCATGGATACTCCTGCCGACATCACGGTTCTCTTGGAAAATGTTCGCCTCGGCGATCGTCATGCCGAAGCGCGCCTGCTCGAGGCCGTCTACGGCGAGTTGCGCAGGCTGGCGGCAATCAAGCTGCGAGCCGAACGCCCCGATCACACATTGCAGCCTTCCGCTCTCGTTCATGAAGCCTACCTCCGCTTGGTGAACCGCCCCATCGCACCCAAAGACCGCTCCCATTTCTTCTCGCTCGCGGCAACCGTAATGCGCAACATCCTCGTCGATCATGCCCGTGCCAAAAACGCCAACCGCCGGCAATGGGGCGTTCGTGTGGAAATGCAGCACGCCGGCGCCATTGCTCCCGGCCGCCCCAGTGAGATCCTCGCTCTCGATGCCGCCCTCGCTGAACTCGCCACGCTCAATCCCCGCCACTGCCAGATTGTCGAGTTGCACTTCTTCGCCGGCATGACCTTCGAAGAGATCGCCGGCGCACTCGACATCTCCTCACGAACCGCCAAACGCGATTGGGATAAGGCAAGATCCTGGCTCCAGGTCCGCATCTCAGGGATGCATGCCCATGACACCTGAGGAGCAGTACAACAAAGAAACTGATATCTTTTCCGATGTCCTCGATGCCCCCGAAGAGGATCGGCCCGCATTGATTGTCCGGCTCTGTCAGGGCGATGCGTCTTTGCGGCAACGGATCGAACAACTGCTGCGGGCGCACAGCCACTCCGCCTCGATATGGCAGGAAACACCCGCATCCCTCCTTGCCGGCGCGCTGCAGGGCGAAGTACTAGCGCAGCGTTTTCAGCTCCTCCATCATTTGGGTGAAGGTGGCATGGGTGAAGTTTGGTCCGCTCACGACAGTCACCTCGATGAGCAGGTTGCCATCAAGCTCATTCGGCCGGAACTCGCCGCCCAACCCAGCGTCATCACGCGCTTCAAGAACGAGGTGCAACTCGCCCGCACCATCGGCCACCCCAACGTTTGCCGGGTGTTTGAGTTGTTTGAGGATAAACAAGAAGGTTTCAGCCGCTGGTTCCTCACAATGGAGCTTCTGAACGGCCAGACTCTTTCTTCTCGACTCCGCGCCCACGGCCCCATCAAAGGCCCCGCGGCCCTCGCCATCCTCGATCAGATCCTCTCCGCTCTCGCCGCCGCCCATCGCCTCGGCATCGTCCACCGCGACTTCAAACCCGGCAATGTCATGCTCGTTGAATCCGCGGGCGAACTCAAACCCGTCGTGATGGACTTCGGCCTCGCCAAACGCCTCGCGCCGGACTCTCCCGACCCTACACAGCTATCTCAATCCGTGTTCGGAACGCCAGCCTATATGGCGCCCGAGCAAGCCGCCGGACAGCCCGCCACCACATCCTCTGACCTGTTTGCATTCGCCTTAACCGCCGTGGAAATGCTCACAGGCCCAAAAGCCAACACCGGCTTGACGGACTGGAGAGAAATCGCCCGCCTCTCCAGCCCTCGTATGGCCGCTCTGCTCTCCCGTTGCCTCCGCCCCAATCCCGCCGAACGCTTCCCGTCGGCCGTGGATGCCTGGACCGAATGCAGTACCAGAACCTCGTTCTCCAACATCTTCCCTGCCACTCGCCACACCCGCATCATCGCCTCTGCCTTATTCGCCGTCGCCCTGCTCGCCGGCTATTGGATCTTCGCTCCCGGCGGCCAGGCGCCCCCGCACGAAGCCGAACAGTGGTTTCGCGACGGCTTGCAATCGCTCGCCGAAGGCTCACTCATCCGCGCCCAACGCGAATTCGGCAAAGCCGTGGAACTTGCGCCCAACTTCGCCGCCGCGCATGTCGCACGGGCCGAAACACTGCTCGAATTGGATATGACAGATCAGGCGCGCGACGCCATGTTGAAAGCTTCCGCCGCTGCGCCAGACCGCTCCCGGCTTTCTTCGCGGCATTCCTCTTACCTGCAAGGTATCCACCACCTTGTCCTCGGCGATTGTGGTCCTGCCCTGCAGGCTCTCAACAAAATGAGAGACCAGTCCGCCCCCTCCGATCTGTCCTCCTCCGTCCTGATCCTTGCCCGCGCCGCCATGCGCTGCAAACGGTCCGATGAAGCCCAATCCGCTCTCGCCCGCGCTGCCCAACTGGACCCTCGCAACGCCGCCGTCCCGATGATGCAGGCCCTGCTCGCCGCCCGCCGCCGGGACTATCCCGCTGCCGAAAACCTCCTCGCAAAGGCCGAGGATCTGTACCGCCTCCGCGACCAGCGCGAAGGCACGGGCCAGGTTCTCTTCTATCGCGGAGTCTTCCTCGAAGAGCAGAACCGCCTCCAGGAAGCCCTCGCCGTCCTCGACGAAGCCGGTAAAATCGCCGCCACTTCTCCCAATCCGCTGCTCCCGGTCCGCGTCGCCCTCGAACGTGGCTTGGTGCTCAGACTCCAGGGCGACATGGCGAAGGCTCAGCAGCAGACCGCGGATGCCATGCAACTTGCCGCCCGCCACGGCCTCGACACACTCGCGTTGCAAGCCCTGTTTGCCGCCGGAAACATCCACCTCCGCCGATATGAACTCGAAGAGGCGCGTGTGCATTTTCAACGCGCCCTCGATATCGCCACCCGTTTCCGCAATCCCGAAGCAACCGCCCGCGCACAGCTATCCCTCGGCTCCGTCCTGCTTCGCTTGGGCCAACCTGAGCAAGCGCTGCCCTCCATCCAGGCCGCCTTGCCTTTCTATGAGCGTGCCGGCGACGTGCGCAATATCGCCAATGGCAACCTGCTCATCGGCCAGGCCCTGATCGTCAAAGGCGACTTCTCCGAAGCGGAAGCAGTCTACAGCCGTGAGTGGGAAAAGGCCCGCGCCCGAAAGGATGTCGAGCGCGAGGCCACGGTCCGCGAAAACCTCGCCACGGCCCAGGCGGAACTCGGCAAACTAACCATCGCCTTGGAACACTATGCCGCCGCCGCCCAGGCGCACCGCAGCGCCGGCAAGCAGCGCAGTCTCTTCTATGCGCTCGCCAACTTGTCCGATACGCAGTCCCGCCTCGGACGCGCCCAAGAAGCATCCAAAACCCTCGCCCAGGCTCGTGCGCTCGCGGGGCAACTCGAGAAAAAGCCTGCCGACCTCCACCAGCGAATGGAGATCGGAGCCGCCTACAACAGCATCCGTTCCGGCGACTATCGCGCTGCCGCCACATTTGCCCGGCGTGCCCTTCGCCTCACCACCTCACCCAACTCCTTTCGCGAGGTCCAGATTCACGCCGCCCTCTGCCTCGCGCTCGCCACCACCCGCCCCCCTCAACTGTCCCACTGCCATTCCGCACTCTCCCTGGCCCCACAAGCCGGCCGTCAATCCTTCCGCGATGCCCACCTCCTCGCCGCCCAGGCCTACTTGCTGGCTGGAATGCCAAAGGAAGCCGACACCCATGCCGCCGCCGTCGCCGCCGAACTCGCCCAGAGCCGTCAACCCGACAACAGCGCCCTTGCTTTCTCCATTCGTGCCACTGCGCATCGCCAACTCGGCGCCACCTCCAACGCTGACAATTATCACCGTCAGATGTCACTCCAGTTGGATCGTTTCCGCCTCCAGGTTAGCGGCGCGGATTTCGAGCGCTGGCGGCACCGAACCGACATCGCGCGTTACATCGTCCACTAACCTTGCATTGCGAAAGGCTGCAAACTTGAACCTGAAAAAGAAACTCTTCTTCGCCGGCGGCATACTGGGCGGCGTGTTGGCCGCCTTTGCTGGAGGCACCTGGATCTACCGCATTCTCTCCGGCCACGACGAACCGCTCACCATCGATAACCCCCGCGCCAGCATCGGATTCGGATACTGGGGCCACAAAGTCGTGGTTGACCACAACCCCCAAACCAAAAGGGTCCATCTCACCCGCGACATCACCAGCATCTCCAGCATATGGGCCTATCCCCGTAATCCCCCGGACGGCGAAAAATACGAGGTCCAGGCTGACTTCTCTCACCCGATTGAAATCTACACCTCTGCCGGAGACCCTATCACCATTACCGCGCAATCGAAAAAGCACAGCGGCGAGCACAACCGGGTCGTCATCGTCGCCGATGAAGCCTTCCGCTATTGCTCACCGGCGCTCAATGCCTGTTCCTCAACCAACGCCCAATTGCGGCTCTCCTCCATCCGCTACCGCGATCGCGGCGGCGTGGCACGGCACTACTGTCTCAATGCCTGGGAAGATCTCACCAGCGGAGCGAGGTGCACTCAAACAAATGACAAGCGAACGCGCGTCGAACTCATCATGCTTGGCGAATAAGGAGAAACAATGAACAATCAATCGAAAGCGGCACTTGGAGCCGCACTGCTGTCCATCTACCTGGTCTCGACCGCCTACTCCATGCAAAAGCAGAAAAGCGGCCATGATGAGCAGAAGCAGAAAAGCGGCCATGATGAACCTCTCACCGTCGACAACCCGAATCTGAGAGTGGACTTCGACCCCAGGAATCGGGACAGAGGACACGAGATGGATGTGACGGAGGTGGACAGCAAAGCTGTCAGGTTGAGGCGGGACATCACCAAAATCGAATCTGTCTCTATCAAGTACAGAGGGGCGGCCAATCCAGCCGCGTTGAATCCCAAGCCTGGCGCTCCCATCCTCCTCGAAGACAGCAACGGTGGATGGCTTTTCTTGACTACGGAGTCTGTCGGCTCGGACAACTACTTCATCGTCACAACTACCGGACAAATGGGCGCCTGCCGCGCAACTCCTGGGATGAGGCGATATCGCTGCTCGGCGCCGGGAAATTTGAACCTTCGGGCAGTATGGTTCATGGATGCCGCATCCCATCCGCGGTATTTATGTTTTGACGATGGCCAGCCCCCCGCGGCCGGCCAGTCCTGCCGCGTGACCGGCAGCACTCGGCGGGCTTACATCGAGTTCCAGGTCGCTCAAGAAAAAAAGAAAGAACCCCGGCCAAAGAAGGATTAGCCCCTCCCGCACCGGCTGCCACACCGGCGGCCGGCTCCTGCTATACTGAAGAATCCGCGCGGGTGCACATCTGTACCCGTGCGGCTATAGGGTATCACCCCGCCATCCGTTCCCGAGATACATCATCCGAATGGAGCGCGCCAAAGCGTAGGAAGGGTTTCATATGGCCAAAGAGAAATTCGACCGTAGTAAGCCGCACGTAAACATCGGCACGATCG
>CALFYN010000423.1 GCA_937952345.1 uncultured Acidobacteriota bacterium | reverse complement strand
TAAGACAGCGAACGGCCCGGGTGAAGAGCCCGGGCCACGTTATTTCTTGAGCATCCTGCGCCGGAAAATGATGGCCCCGTCGATGTAATAGCGGCGCCAGTCGCTGGTCTTCCAGTCCGACAATTCCGAGGGAAACTGGTCCATCCCGATGGCATTCTGCAACATCATGAACAGGGCCTTCTTCTGCGGCAAGCTCATTTTCCTTCGTCCCACCGTATAACCCAGCGCCAGGCCCACCTTGTAGGCGGCCTGAAAGTCCTTCTCTCGTTCCGGATAGGTTGAACTGTTGACCAGCCGGCGGTGCAGGCCCATGCTCTGAATGAAGTCCATTGTCTTCTTGTCCACGCCCATGAGAACCCCATAGGAGTAGCCCCACAGCACCTGTTCCTTCCGTACTTTGTTGAAGGCATCCAGGTGCGGCGACCCGATGGCCAACAGCACGGCAGCTACGCTCGCCCCCGCCATGCCGATGGTCCATCCGAGCGGCAGCCCGACTTCGGCAAAGGCCATTGCCAGGTCGGCGGCGGAAACGATGTCGAGAACCTTGCCGATCACCGACCAGATACCGGCGGTGAACATGTTCTCCAATTCCTTGGCCGTCTCCTGCCAGTCCATTTTGTAGCCCGGGTTGCCCTCGATCACCGTATGGCCGAACCGGATTCTGAGCTCAGGGATGTAGATCATGCCGGGGTCGGCGTTGCGGAAGGTCCAGTTATTGCCGCTGCCACTGGCCACGCGGCACCCCACGCGCCTTCGCAGGTACCAGTTCACTTCATCCGGGTTGACCGTTTTGAAGTTGAACCGGATGAGATCCTTCACGTTCATTCGATACTGGTCGGCAACCGTTTCCCAGGTGTCGTTAGGTGTGCCCCCGCGCAGGCCACCAACATAGATGGGCGCGCTGTCGTCCGGGCGGTAGTTCACCGGCAATTCCGGTTTGGGTGGGTGTTCAATTGGCATATCTGACTCCACCCAATACAGCGAGGATGGAGCGCAGATTTCGCAATGCCGGTTAGCGCCTCGACTGGGCCGAATGGCCCTCGAACCGCACCACGACGCGCAGGCCCACAGGCAGGGAATAGGCCGCCTCATCGAGATCAATCATCGCTTCCAGAATGTCGCGATCAGCCTTCTCGGAAGGATCGCCCGTGCGGATCCGCTTGCGCCCCATCGTTTGATAAATCATGGCCACCCTTCCGCCGTAGGAAGCGCCGCGCAGGCCTTCCTGCAGAACAGCGACGGGTTGTCCGACGGTGACCTTGGCAATATCGCGCTCGTCAATCTCCGCCCGCACGCGCCGCACCGAGAGATCAGCGATGGTGAGGATCGGTTTCGGATTCACCATGCTGAACGATTCGCCCGGCTTCAAATGCACGCGCAAGACGGTGCCGTCGGCGGGCGATCCCACACCGCATTTGTAGATGCGTCTTCTGACCAGATCGACACGTTGCTCTGCGGCGGAAATCTCCGCATCGGCTTTGGCCAGATCCTCAGGCAAAGCGGCCGCTTTCACCAGTTCCTCATTGCGAATGGCTTCATTCATCCGCGCCGCGGCGACGTCATGATCCCGCAACGCCGCGTCCAGTTGATTCTGTGCAAGGGCGCCATGGCCCACCAGATACTTCATCCGCTGGAGATGGGTCTTCGCTTCTTCGAGGACAGCCTTCGCCGCGGCGACACGCTGCTCCGCGCCCAGCCGCTCTTCGTCACGGCTGCCCCGTGCAATACGGGCTTTCGATTGCAGCCGGCGCTCCACCTCCGCTTCGGCTTCGGCGAGTTCGGCGGGCAGTTCCGGGCAGTGCATCTCCGCGATCTTCATGCCCTTCTTGACCTGCTGTCCTTCCGCCACAAGAATGGTGCGTACCACGCCATCCATCTGCGCGCCGACCTCGATATTTTCACCTGCCCCTTCCACACGCCCAGGGCACGAGAGAACGACATCCGGAATCTGCTCCACCGCGGCCGCCGTGGCCGATGGCGGGGGCGTTTCCGGCTGCCGGGCCGACGAAGTACAGGATGCCAATCCCAGCAAGGAGCAGAGGATGGCGAGGAACGTGGCGGCGTGTTGCGTCGCGGTCATGGTTGTGTACCCCATTGGTGAAGAATTTTGCCGTCCCGCAGCATCAGAACCTGATGCGCGTAGGACTCCCACATCGGATCGTGCGAAACGACGACTACCGTCCGCCCCTGCTCTTCCGCGATGCTGCGCAGCAGGGCGGCGATCTGGTGGCCGGTTTCGGAGTCGAGCGACGCGGTGGGTTCATCGGCCAGCAGGATCTGCGGATCGTTGACCAGCGCGCGGGCGATGGCGACGCGCTGCTTTTCCCCACCGCTCAACTCACTTGGCTTGAGGTGGCTCTTTTCCTGGAGCCCGAATTGTCCGAGGAGTTTCGCGGCATTGCTCTTGCCCGTGCCGACGATACCGCTGGCGATCCGCACGTTCTCCATGGCTGACAACGAGCGGAATAGCCGGAAGGCCTGGAATACGAAACCGAGGTTCTGCCGGAGCTTGGTTTTTCCCGCGTCGGAGAGCGTGGCCACATCGCGCCCGAACACGAACACTTTCCCCGATTCCGGGCCGCGCAGGCAGCCGAGCAGCGAAAGCATCGTCGTCTTGCCGCTCCCCGACGGGCCCATGATCAACGTCAGTTTCCCGCGCTCGAACGTGGCGGAGACGTCCCGCAGCGCCATGCATTCGGCCTGCCGCGAGCCGTACTTTACCGATACATTCTCGAGCCCAAGATACATTTCAGGCACGGAACACCCTCGCCGGTTCCACCGATACGGCCGCGCGGATGGAAACGATGGCGGCCAGTGCGCACATCAGGAACGTGGGGGGAAGAATGCCAAACACCAGCCACGACGGCGTACTCACCCACGCGATGGTTTGCCGGGCCAGATCCACCAACGGCAGTGTGGCGGCGATGCCCAGGGCGTATCCGGCCAGGCAGCAGAACACCGCCTGGCACAGCACCGTGCTGACGATCATGGAGCGGCTCGCCCCAAGCGCCTTCAGCGTCGCGAATTCCTCAATGTTCTCCATGGTTGTCGCGTAGATCGTTTGCGATACCACCACCAGTCCGATAAGGAAACCCAGCAAAGCGGCCGTGAGGATGGCGCCGCCCGCGCCGGTTTTGGTGACCCAATAAATCCGCGATCGCAGCGAAAATTCTTCCTTTGTCCAGACATCCACCTCCGGAAGCCGTTGGGCGAGGCTTTGCTTCACCTGAACGGGCGAATAGCCCTGCTTCAGTTTGACCAGGATGTACATCGTTTCTTCATCGCCTAATCCCAGGTAACGCGCGGCGTCGGAATAGGTGGTGAAGACGTATGGAGAGCCGAGGAACGAACTGAATCCATCAATCTGCCGCAGCACTTTGGCGCGCCGCCGGTTGATTTCGACATCCTCGGGAAAACGGGCGATTTCCAGCGTCTGCTGATGGCTGGTGTCGATGACCACGGCATCGTATTCCAGGGCATCGGAGGCGCGCGTGAACCGCGGCAGAGGGAACCGGTCGCCCACCGGCGGATCGGCGCCCACCAGCGCCACCACGTGATGGCGTCCCGCCCCATTGCGATACTCCGCGAATTGTGTCGCCAGCCGGTAGGTTTCCTCCACTCCCGAAACGCCCTGTGCGATCTCGACATAGCGCTTCGGCAGCGGCGCCGCAAAGTCGAAGCACAGCACCCCGCGCGCCGTGATCCACAGATCGGAATCGGTGGCATCCACCAACTTCGAGGAGGCCTGCAGGAAGCCGATCAGCAGGCTCCCCTGGAAGATCATGAGGAACACCGCAAAGGCGATGCCGCAGACCGTCACCGCAAAACGGGCGCGGTCGAACAGGATGTTTCGCCAGGCAAGCCGCATGAGATGTATATCTATCGGCTTGAACCGGGATATGCATTAGAACGGATTCGTGCCCGGTACTACTCCCCTTAGAGACTGAAGGCGACGTAGGAATCCCCGGAAGGCGTCCGCTGCCGGTTCCCTCCTCCGCAGGCAATCACCACGTACTGCTTGCCACCCGCCGAGTACGTGCATGGAGTGGCGTAGCCGCCCGTGGGGAGTTTCGCCTCCCACAAAGCAGCGCCGGACGTAGAATCGATGGCCCGTATCTTCTCATCCGCGGTGGCGGCGATAAAGACCAGCCCGGCGGCGGTGGCGATGCATCCGCCGAGTTGATAAGATCCCGTCTTCTTGCGGCCGCGCGCCACCAGTTGCGGATACTCCCCCAGCACTTCCCGCCACGCGAACGCACCCTTGGTGAGATCGACCGCCGTCAGGTGCCCCCATGGCGGCTTCACTGCCGGATAGCCTTCTTCATCGACGAACTTCTCATAGCCGGTAATGCCGAACTTGAACCCTTCCTCCGGCTTGCCGTCCCGCAGCGTGACGATGCTCGGCAGTTCGCTCGAGTTGACGAACAGAAGCTGGCGTTGCGGATCGAACGCACAGCCGCCCCACAGCGCGCCTCCGAGAGTCCCGGGAGAAAAGATCGTGCCCTGCTTGCTCGGTGGCGCGAACGGCACGCCGCCACGCAGCGACCGGAATTTTTTCAGCGCGTAGGCGTGCGCTTCCGGCGAGATGTCGGTGAGCAGATCTTCATTCACCTCCAGGCGCGAGAGCGGCGGAGGCTTCAAGGGAAACGGCTGCGTGGGCGAAAGCTTCTCGCCTTCCACATCGCTTTGCGGAACCTTGCGCTCTTCCACCGGAAGCAGCGGCTTTCCGGTTTCGCGATCGAGCACGAAGACGAAGCCCGTCTTGGTCACCTGCGCCACGGCGTCGCGCATGCGATTGCCCTGGCGCACGGAAATGAGTGCGGGCTGCGCCGGCAGATCGTAATCCCAAACATCGTGATGCACGGTCTGGAAATGCCAGATCCGCTTGCCGGTGCGCGCATCGAGCGCCAGCACGCAATCGCTGAACAAATTGTCGCCGATGCGGTCGCCGCCCCAGAAATCGAAGGAAGCCGACCCGGTGGAGATGAACACCCAGCCGCGCTTCAGGTCGGCGCTGAGTCCGGCCCAATTGTTGGCCGCTCCGTTGCGCTGCCAGGAATCCTTGGGCCACGTGTTGTAGCCGAACTCGCCGGGATGCGGAATGGTGTGAAAGATCCACTTGCGCTTGCCGGTGTAGGCATCGTAGCCGCGAATGTGGCCTGGCGCTTCGGCACGCGGACCCTCCCCGCCTCCGCCGCCGATGATCACCGTGTCTTCAAAGACCACCGCGGGACTGGTGACGCGGAAGCTGAGTCCCGTCATGTCTTTGTCGAACTGCGTGGAGAGATCCACGACGCCGTTGTCGCCGAAGTTCTTCACAAACTCACCGGTCTTCGGGTTCAGCGCGTACAGCTTGTCCTGAACGGCCGCGAACACGCGCTTGTCCTTGCCGTCGGCAAACCAGGCGACCCCACGATTGACGGGAGCGGCACGGCGCGAACCTTCCAGTGGATTGAAGTTCCACAGCGGCTCTCCCGTGGCGGCGTTCAGTGCGCGTACCTGCGCACGCGCCGTCGTCAGGAACATCGTGCCGTCCACCACCACCGGCGTGCATTCGATCGTCGTCGCCGGCCGCTGCGACGCATCGCCCGTGCGGTGCGTCCACGCCACCTTC
>CALFYN010000422.1 GCA_937952345.1 uncultured Acidobacteriota bacterium | reverse complement strand
AATGGCGGCATTTCAGGTGGACGGGAATCTTGCGGATGCGGCAGTGCCGGAACCTGCGGCAGGGTGGTTGGTGGGACTCGTACTGGGTCTAGGGGGCATGCGCGCCTTCAAGCGGCGCAGTTAGAGCGGAAAAAGGAACCGGGCCGTACCGGCGGGCAAGCACCGATACGGCCCGAAGAATCTGGAATTGGGGATTAGTAACCGCCGCGGCGTTCGCGGAACCCACCGCCACCGCCACGGCCACCGCCGAACCCGCCACGGCGTTCGCGGCCACCACCACCGCCGCCACCGCCTTCTCCCTTGGGACGCGCTTCATTGACGTTCAGTGTCCGGCCGCCGATGCTGGAGCCGTTGAGGCTCGCAATGGCCCGCTCGGCCTGGGTATCGTCGGACATCTCCACGAAGGCGAAGCCGCGGCTGCGGCCCGTTTCGCGGTCGGTTATGATGCTGACGCGATCGACAGCACCGTAGGCCTCAAACATTCCGCGCACGTCCTGTTCCGTGGCGGAGAAACTCAGGTTACCAACAAAGATATTCTTCACGTTACGAACTCCAAATCCAGCCAACTCACCCCGACACTCACCTCAGTCAACTGGATGGATGTCCGACTTTGAGTCACTGGCGAACATTCGGCAAACAACGCCGCTCCAACCCGGGTTATCAGGTTGCAAAGATACTGTACCAGTTTTTCTTTCCGTTGGGAATCCTATTTTTTCACCCACGCGGTTTGTTTTCAGGAATATGATGGGTCATGCGAATTGCCTTGTGGCTGTTAGCCGGAGTTGCCATTGCGCAGGAGCCTCCTCCTTTGCAGGACGTCCAGGTGCGGATTCTTTCGACGATGCTGTCGGATTCGGCGGGGATGGGGGAATGGGGATTCGCCGCGGTGGTGGAAGCCGGCGGGCGGCGGATTCTCTTCGATACGGGTGCGCGCCCGGAAACGGTATGGAAGAACACACAGGAATTAAAGGTTGATCTCGGCTCCATTACCGATGTGATTCTCAGCCATAATCATGGAGATCACACAGGCGGCTTGATCACCTTGCGGCGGGAAGTGTCGCGTGGCAACAGCAAGGCGCTATCGCGGGCGCACGTGGGAAAAGGAGCGTTTTACTCGCGGCCGGGAGCCAATGGCGTCGAGCGCAACCATCTGGTGAAGGTGCGTGAGGAGTATAGGAAGCTGGGCGGGACGTTTATCGAATATGATGCGCCGAAGCAGATTTTTCCCGGCGCCTGGCTGACGGGGCCGGTGCAGCGTGTTCATCCGGAACGGAATTGGAGCGGCGGTGGACTGCTGGTGCGTCCCGGCGGCGAGAAAGCGGAAGACAACCTGCCGGAGGATATGTCACTGGTATTGGATACGGTGAAGGGGTTGGTGGTGATTTCGGGGTGTGGCCACGCGGGCATCATTAATACACTCGAGCAAGCGCGGCGGGTGGTGCGGAAGGCTCCGGTCCATGCGGCGATCGGGGGATGGCACCTGTTTGCGGCCTCCGATGAGCATCTGGCGTGGACGGGCTCGAAGATGAAGGAAATGGGTGTGGAGAACTTCGTGGGGGCACACTGCACGGGAATCGAGGCGGTGTATGAATTGCGGAAGCATGCGGGCTTAAAGCGCAGGAATTGCGTGGTTGGTGCGGTGGGGGCGCGTTTCGGGTTGAAAGAGGGGATCACGGCAGGTGCTTTGGCGCGTTGAGCCGATGAGCATAAAAGAAGTCCGATGACGAGCGAGAGCATCCGGGTCACCCGGCAGATCAACCTGGACTTGCGCAACCGCGGCATGCCCGGAGTTTGGGGATACGTGGCGATGCTATTCGTGCTGGGGGTCTTCTCACGCTTTCCGTCGCAGCATCCGTCCGGGTTCCGCATGGTGGCGAGCGTGACGCTCCTGCTTTGCCTGGGGCGTTACCTGGTGCTCTCCGTGGTGGACAGTTACGGGCAGAGGGACGCAGCCGGTTGGCGAACAGTGCTGGGGGTGATCTATCTTTCCACGGGAATGACGTGGGGCACCCTGGCGACGTTCATCTGGCTGGAGCAGGGCTTTCTCACATTCGATTCTTTTATTGTGCTGGCGATGGTGGTCACCAGCGCTTCGCTGGTGCCGCACGTAACGGCTCCCTTCACGCCGCTGTGCCACGCGTTTCTGTTGCCGTTCATGGCGCCGATCATCGCGGGCGGCATCGTCATGGGCACGCGCGAAGGATACAGCCTGACTCTGATGGGTGTCGTGAGCCTGGCTTATCAATATCTGATGCATTTCCGTCTGCGCGCGGAGTATCTGGAGAAATTGAAGACGCAGGAATTGCTGGAGAACGATGCACAGCAACTGGAGCAGGCACGGCATCAGGCGGAGGCCGCCAATCAGGCGAAGAGCCAGTTTCTGGCCAACATCAGCCATGAATTGCGGACGCCGATGTCGGGAGTGATCGGGATGACCTCGCTGGCGCTCGATACGCCGCTCAACGCGGAGCAAAGAGATTATGTGCTGACGGCGAAGTCTTCGGCTGAGGCTCTGATGTCGCTGCTCAACGATTTGCTGGATTTATCGAAGATTGAGGCGGGGCGGCTGGATCTGGAGAACACCGCGTTCCCGCTGCGGCAGACGGTACAGGAAGTGGCGAAGGTATTCCAGAAGCAGGCGCGCGATAAAGGGATCGATTTGGCGGTGGATGTGGACGCGTTTCTGCCGGATCAACTGATGGGCGATCCGTTCCGGTTGCGGCAGGTGCTGATGAACCTGGTGGGAAATGCCGTGAAATTCACGGATGAGGGAGCGGTGGCGATTTGGGTCGCTCGGGAGACGAATACGGTGCACGAACTGGCCGTGCACTTTGCCGTTGTGGATTCCGGGATCGGGATTTCGCAGGATCAGTTGGGCGCGGTTTTCGAGGCGTTTCGCCAGGCCGATGAATCGACCACACGGAAATACGGAGGGACGGGGCTGGGTCTCTCCATTTCGCGCCGGCTGGTGGATCTCATGGGCGGGCGTTTGCAGGTAGAGAGCGAAGAGGGCAAAGGCAGCACCTTCTGGTTCACGTTGCCATTTTCCATCGCGGAGGAGGCGCCGGCGAAGGAAGTGTCGCCGGAAAAGATGGATTGCACACCCATTCGGGTGCTGCTGGCGGAAGATAATCTGGTGAATCAGCGGATTGCCAGCCGGTTTCTGGAAAAGTGGGGGCATACGGTGACGGTGGTGGATACGGGATGGAAGGCAGTGGATGCGGCCGGGTCGGGTGCCTATGATTTGGTTTTGATGGACCTGCAGATGCCGGAAATGGGTGGGATGGAGGCGGCGGTGGAGATTCGGCGGGTGGAGGCGGAATCCGGTGCCAGGCGCGTACCGATTTTTGCACTTACGGCCAGCGTCGGGCAGGATGTGCTGGGACGCTGTGCGGAAGCGGGAATGGACGGATGCCTGGGCAAGCCGTTCCGTCCGGAAGAATTGTCGGGGATTGTATCGAAAGCGGCGGACCGGAAGGGCCCGGCTCGATAGCCCGTCTTCTGTATCGTGCGTCAGCGGAGCAACCGGAGCAGGCCCGCAACGGCAAGTCCACCCGCCAGCCCAAAGAGAAAGAAGACGCGCACCTCGGGAAGCCCAATCAGGAAAATCAACACGGAGGTAATGGCGAGAATCAGGCCTCCGACGCCTTCGACGGGAATCCGATCGATGCGCGGTCCGGGGTGCAGCTTCATCGTTCGCTCCTTCATCCCCATCATATACCTCCATCCTCCTTCCGCTGGGCCGGATCGTCGGCGACTTCCCTTGAATCAGGCAACGTTACGGGAGCTGACTCTTGGGGATGCGGACAGCCATGGAGCCACCCTGCGTAAGCACGTCATAGCGAGCCTGGGTGCCGATGAGGAGATGTGCCTCCAGGGGAGGGAAGCCATAGTCTTCGACAAGCCACCGCAGCATATCGCGGTTGGCGATCTCGATCGATTGGTTCAGGGTAGCGTCCGGCGCGCCGCCGATGGACACGATTTCCGATGCCGTTTCAGCGCGCGGGCCGGTGAGTCTCCAGTTCTTGCGCAGATCGACGGTGACCTCGACATCGAGCGAGGTTTCGACGCCGGAGCCAACCGCTTCGCCATCGCCCTGCACGGCGTGGCCATCGCCGAAGAATAGCAACCCTCCGGGGTGGTGGACGGCAAGATAGATGACGGCGCCCTCGCGGACGAGGTTGTAATCGAGGTTGCCGCCCCAGTAGCCGGCCGGGCCGGAGCGCGGCGAGTAGTTACCTTGTGGCGCCACTCCGATACAGCCGAGCATCGGTTGCGCCGGCATTTCCCGCAA
>CALFYN010000421.1 GCA_937952345.1 uncultured Acidobacteriota bacterium | reverse complement strand
CAACAACACAAGAAGACATTTCCTGCGCCGGACGGCCTCTGCCATGGGCCTGATGGGACTGGAGCGCCTCGGCCAGATGAATGCCCTGGCCCAATCGGGCCCCAGCTACAAAGCCCTGGTCTGCGTCTTCATGTTCGGTGGCAATGACGGATTCAACACCGTCGTACCCATGGACAGCGCCCCTTACAACGCCTATAAGAACATCCGCGGCGGACTCGGCCTGCCCACAGGCAGCGCGACACTGCTGCCGGTCACCACCACTCCCGGCGCGCAATACGGACTCAATAGCGGACTGCAGCAGGTGCACCCGCTCTGGGCTCAAAAGAAACTCGCGGTCATCGCCAACATGGGCCTGCTTGTCCAACCCGTCAGCCGCGCCCAATACCTCGCCAATTCCGTCGCTCTCCCGACGAATCTGTTCTCGCATTCTGACCAGACCACACAGATGCAGAGCGGCGTCCCGAGTTCAGGAGCAGGCACCGGATGGGCCGGCCGCCTCGCCGACGCCGTCCAGGCCATGAATGGAGCCTCCACCTTCCCGTCTTCCGTCTCCATCTCCGGCCCGGCACTGTTCTGCACGGGCAATGCAATCCAATCCGCCAGCCTGCTTCCCGGCTTCGACCTTTCACTCAGCGGCATGAATCTCTGGCCCCAATCGGCGGCCACGGCAAAGAAAGCCGCCTTCCAGCAGATGCTCACTTTCAACAACGGCCTCACTCTCGTGCAACAGGCCAACAAAGTCATGTCCGACGCCATGTCGCTCAACAGCTTGCTGAACAGCCAGGGCGCTAGCGGTGGAATCACCACCGTGTTCCCCGGCACCTCGCTTGGCACGCAACTCAAGGAGGTGGCGCGCATCATCAAACTCCGCAACACCACCGGTATGACGCGCCAGGTCTTTTTCTGCTCCATCGGCGGCTTTGACACCCACGGCTCGCAGGACTGGACCCATTGGGATCTGCTCCGCAACGTCGGCGACGCCATGCGCGCCTTCTACGACGCCACCGTCGAACTCGGCATCCCCGATCAGGTCACCACCTTCACCGCTTCCGAATTCGGCCGCACCCTGCAACCCAGCGGTATCGGCACGGATCACGGTTGGGGCAGCCATCACCTGATTATGGGTGGTGCGGTGAAGGGCGGCGAAATGTACGGCACATTTCCCACCTACGCACTCGCCGGACCCGATGACAGCGGCTCCCGCGGCGCGCTCATCCCCACCACCAGCACCGATCAGTTCGGAGCCACGCTCGCCAAATGGTTCGGCGTCCCCGCCGCTTCCATGGCCAGCGTATTCCCCAACATCGGCAATTTCGGCGTTCAGGATCTCGGCTTCCTGGCCTAGACCATCATCACCAATCAGTGTGTGGGCGGGGTATCTCATTGCCCCGCCCCCACTCTTTGCGACAATATCTCCATGGGCCAGTTCTACGAACGAACCGACCTCATCGCCGCTCGCGCCAAATGGAAGGCTGAGGGGAAAAAAGTCGTGTTCACCAACGGCTGTTACGACATTCTTCATCCCGGTCACATCCGTCTCCTCGAAAGCGCCCGCAACCTGGGCGATATCCTTATCCTCGCCCTCAACACCGATTCCAGCGTGCAGCGCCTCAAGGGCCTGTCGCGGCCCATTCTCGGTGAGCAGGATCGCACCAAGATCGCACTTACCCTCCAAGCCGTCGACGCCGTCACGCTCTTCGACGAAGACACACCCCGGGAATTGATTGCCGCCGTCCTGCCCGACGTGCTGGTCAAAGGCGCCGACTGGTCCCACTTCATCGCCGGCCGCGAAGAGGTGGAAGCCGCGGGCGGTGTTGTTCTCCCCCTCCCCCTCGAACCCGGTTACTCAACAACGAATATTGTGGACGAAATCCTCCGCCGCCAGCCTTGATCAACCCAGCCATACGCGACCTCTTCCTCGAACTCAGCCACGCCCCGGCGTTGGTCGAACTGCTTCAGTCCCTCCGCACCGGCGCCTCCTCCGCGGCCATCTCCGGACTCACCCGCACCGCCAAAGCCATCTATTCCGTTCTCCTTTGGCAGGCCATCGAACGCCCCATGCTCATCGTCTCCGATTCGAGCAAACAGGCGGAAGCCCTCGCCGAAACCATCGAAACATTTTTCCACCTTCTTGTTCCCGAGCGCGCCGGCGGCCACGTCCAGTTGCTCCCCTCCTTCGACGTCATTCCCGGCCAGCGCCTCTCCCCGCACAAGGACATCGCCGAACAGCGCGCCGTCGCCCTCTGGCGCATGGCCACCGGCCGTGCCTCCATCACCGTAGCCCCCATCGCCGCTGCGCTCTGGCGCAACGAATCCCCCGATTTCTATAAACAGCTCACTCTCACCCTCCACGCCAACGACGAAATCTCACCGGAAGATCTCGCCGCCCACCTCCAATCCATCGGCTACGAACGCCGCGAGCCCGTCGACATGGTCGGTGATTTCTCCCAGCGCGGCGGTATCTTCGACGTCTACCCCCCGGAATCGAACAAACCCACACGCATCGAATTCTTCGGCGACACCGTCGAAAGCCTCCGCCGCTTCGACGTCGAATCGCAGCGTAGCGTCCTCAAAGTCCCCGATTGCCTCATCCTCCCCCTCACCGAACTGCCGCGCACGCCGGATCTGCTCAGCGAACTCGGCGATGCCGCTATCGAAGGTGGTTGGGAGTTCCACGCCGCCCGTCTCCGCCCCCGCACCACCGCGCTCCCCGACCTCCTCCGTGAACCCGTCGTCCTCTGGGACGAACCCGAACAAATCGAAGCCGGCGTCGAGCGCTTCACCAAGCGCATTGAACAATACGCCAGCGAAGAACTCCCTCCGGAACTGAACTTCTTCACCCTCGACGAACTGCGTGCAAAAATCGAACCGCGCACCCGCATCCTTCTCCGCGAACTCGAACTCGCCACCGTCGAGCCCCAAACCCGAAGCTGGCACATTTCCTCCCGCCCGTCCCTCTCCTTCCATGGCAACTGGCGCGTCGCCGCCTCCGAGAGCCGCACCCTCGCGGAACAAGGCAATCGCGTCGTATTCTTCGCCCCCACCAGCGGTGAAGTCGAGCGCCTCGCCGACATCCTCCGCGAATACCAGATCCCGTTTCAGCTCGGCCTCGACACCACAGAAGGCACCCCCGAATATCTCGTCGAGCGCAGCTACATCGCCGGCCCCGGCGTCCGCACCTTCGTCGTCAAAGGCAACGTCGCCCGAGGCGTCACCCTCCCCGAAGCCTTCATCGCCGTCATCGGAGCCGAAGATCTCTTCGATACCTCCGACCTGGTCGCCCGCCCCGGCGCTGCCAAAAAGTCCGCCGCCGGAGCTTTCAAATTCGACATCGCCGATCTCAAGCCCGGCGACTACATCGTCCACACCGTCCACGGCGTCGGCAAATTCCTCGGCGTCCGCGAACTCGGCCAAGGCGACCAGAAGGGCGACTTCATGCTCATCGAGTATGCAGCCGACGCCAAGCTCTACGTCCCCCTCACCCGCCTCGATCTCATCGAGAAATACCGCGGCGCGGGGGAACAGCGCCCTCCCGCCCTCGACCGCATGGGTGGAGCCACCTGGACCAAAACCAAATCGCGCGTCAAAGCCAAAATGCGCGACATGGCCGACGAGCTTCTCAAACTCTACGCCCAGCGCAAAATGGCCGATGGCTTCGCCTTCAGTGGCGACAGCAACTGGCAGCGCGAATTCGAAGAAGCCTTCGAGTTCACAGAAACGAAGGACCAGCTCTCCGCTGTCGAAGACATCAAGCGTGACATGGAAAGCGAGCACCCCATGGACCGCCTCCTCTGCGGCGATGTCGGCTTCGGGAAAACCGAAGTTGCCATGCGAGCAGCGTTCAAAGCCCTCGGAGACGGCAAGCAGGTGGCTGTGCTCGCACCCACCACCGTACTCAGCTTCCAGCACTTTGAAACCTTCAAGCGCCGTTTCGCGCCCTTCCCCGTCCGCATCGAACTCGCCAGCCGTTTCGTCGATGCCAAGCAACTCAAGAGCGTCATGGCCGATGTAGCAACCGGCAAAGTCGATATCCTGATCGGCACCCACCGCCTGCTCTCAAAGGATGTCGAGTTCCGCGACCTCGGCCTGTTAATCGTCGACGAAGAACAGCGCTTCGGCGTCCGCCACAAAGAGCGCCTCAAGCAGATCAAGAAAAACGTGGACGTGCTCACCATGTCCGCCACCCCCATCCCGCGCACGCTCCATATGTCGCTCGTCGGACTCCGCGACATGAGCGTTATCGAAACACCGCCCAAGGATCGCCTCGCCGTCCAGACTCTGGTCGCCCACTTCGACCTCGATCTCGTCAAAACGGCCATCGATCAGGAACTGCACCGCGGCGGCCAGGTTTACTTCGTCCACAATCGCGTCGACAGCATCTTTGCCCGCGCCGCCACCATCCAGGAACTCTGCCCCAACGCCCGCATCGGCATCGGCCACGGCCAGATGGGCGAAGACGAACTCGAAAAAGTCCTCCTCGGCTTTATGCGCCACGAATACGACGTCTTCGTCTGCACCACAATCGTCGAAAACGGTCTTGACATTCCCCTCGCCAATACCATCATCATCGAGAACGCCGAGCGTTACGGACTCAGCGAGCTCTACCAGCTCCGCGGAAGAGTGGGCCGCTCCAACCGCCGCGCCTACGCCTATCTCCTCACCGCCGGCGATAAAACTCTCAGCGACGTAGCCCGCAAGCGCCTCGCCGCACTCCGTGAATTCAGCGACCTCGGCGCCGGATTCCGCATCGCCGCCCTCGACCTCGAATTGCGTGGCGGCGGCAATCTCCTCGGCGGCGAACAGCACGGCCACATCGAAGCCGTCGGCTACGACACCTACGTCCGCCTCCTCGATGAAACCGTGCGCGAACTGAAGGGCGAAGAGCTGCCTCTCGAAATCAAATCGAACCTCAGCCTCGGCCTCGATATCCGTATCCCCGCCGATTACATCTCCGACGAGAATCAGCGCCTCCGCGCCTACAAGCGCATCGCCGATTCCGGCACCGAAGAACAGTCCACGCAATTGCTCGGTGAAATGGAGGATCGCTACGGACCTCCCCCCGATGCGGTGCGCAACCTCGTCACGTTTTCCCTGCTGAAGACCACAGCCGAGAAGCTGGGCATCGAAACCGTCGAGCGGAGAGGCAACATCTGCAACATGAAGTTCCACGCCGAAGCTCGCGTCAATCCGGAGCGGCTCATGCAGTTGGTGGCCGCCACCCCTGGAGCGCAATTCACTCCCGCCGGAGTCCTGCGCGTGCCTCTACCTATCGGTGACGATCCCCGAAAAATCCTCGCTTTTCTGGGAGATCTGTTTGATCAGCTTCGCGAATCGTCGTGAACCTGCTCGCCCGCTACGGCACGGATCGGGCAAGACGGAGCCCGTTCCACGGGACGCGACTATTGGGGCGCCCCGAGTGGCGATGGGCGGGGGCGAGATCATCGAGTGAGTCAGCGTAGGCTCCGCCGCGAAGAACACGAAGGTTGGGGGATTCCGGGTTCTCCCGCCCATCGCGCGCGTTGTAAGGATACGGCTGATATAGGGAGGAACACCATTCGGCGACGTTTCCGGCGAGATCGTACAGTCCGCGCGCGTTCGGTTGCTTCGTGCCCACGGGTTGCGGGGCATAGGCGTTCGATTCGTGAAATTTGCCGGGCGGCGCGGGAGCTGCGGTGTTGCCCCGATACCATGCGGTTTCTGGCGTAGGCGATCCACCTTGCGCCGCGTATTCCCACTCGGCTTCCGTGGGAAGGCGGAACCCCGCGCCCTCAATACGGGCGTTCAGTCGAGTGAGGAATTGCTGCGCGTCGTTCCAGGAAATGTTGTGCACAGGAAGCAAATTGCCTTTTTGGAGGCTCGGGTCTTCACCACCGAGTCGGTTCCACAGCTTCTGCGTCAATTCGTGCGTGGCCACATAGAACGGCTCGATGCGGACGGAGTGCACCGGCTGGGCGTTGGGAATTTGATCGGAACCCATATCGAAATCAGCGGCGGGGAGCAACCGCATCTCGATGTCGAACCCTTCGACACGCACACGCAACGGAAGGCCGGAAGCAGGATCAAATTCGTTGCCGAGGATCGTGAAGCCGGGGATGGCCGGATTGAGGCGGCGCTCGGTCATGCGCAGGCGGGCGGCGGCCCGCGGGTCGGACGGGCGCAACTTGCGCGCGGATTCGAATGCCGTGCGGGCTTCGCGCCACTGTGCGCGAACAACGTGTGATTCGCCCAGTTCCATCAAGCGGCGGTATTCGGCGAATGTCTTCGCCTCGGGTGATTCCGCGGGACGCATGCTCCGCTCGTTGGGATTCGAAAGCGCGTGGACGTGGTGGCAGCTCTGGCAGTTCGCAGTCTGCTTGGTTTTCGGACACCCGCCGTTGTGGCACGTGGAACAGAACGGAGCGATCGCCGCGGCCTGCGGCAGTTTGTCGGGGCGCACCTGATTGCGCTCATTCTCGACGTGGCCGGCGCTGGGGCCGTGGCAATTCTGGCAGGCGATGCCGGCGGCGGTATGCTTCGACGCCGACCATTCCAGTACCTGCGCAACATGGCATCGGGAACAGACACCGGCCTGCTGCAGCGCGGTCTGCTGCGCCGAGGCAAGAAACGGAAGTAGGAAAAAGATCAGGAGCGCCAATTCTTGTCGAGCCATTGATAATGCCGCGGCAGCCACTGGCCCGCCGAAGCGGCAGCAAGCGTGCCCGCGGCTTCCAGCGCGGCGTGTTCGTCGCGGCTTAGTTCCAGGTGCCGTGTCATTCCGGCGTAGTTGTCTTCCAGCGTCGATTCCTCAAACATCCCGGGCATGGCCGAAGTGAAGAACGGTTTCGAATAGATGAAGCGCAGCGCCGCCTGGCAGAGCGATTCGTCGGGCAGCCGCTTGAGAGATTTCGTGAGATCGGCGACCACGGAAGGCAGCAGCGGCCGGTACTTGGCGTGATAGAGCTGCACGAAATCGCGTTCCGGGCGCGTGTTCTGGGGGGCGCTGGGATCAAGCCTCACAATGGA
>CALFYN010000420.1 GCA_937952345.1 uncultured Acidobacteriota bacterium | reverse complement strand
CCGGAAACGTCTTCGCACCCACCGTCACCGACCCGCCTCCCCACTTCACCGGCAACCGGTCCATCACCCGCGCCATCACCTTGTTCGACGCAGGATCGCCCCACAGCACCAGATTCGCCGTGGCGATATCTTCCTCCGTGATCTCGGTGTCCTTCTTCACCAGCGGCTCACCGCGGAACTGCCGCCGCCATTCCACAATCGCCCGCCCCTGCTCCGCCGCAATGCGCTCCGCCGTGCCCTTGTTCGCCGTCTCACCCGTCGGCAACACGAACACAAACCGGCTCAGGAAAGCATCGTCGATCGGCCCTTGCAGATGATGGCGCTTCTCCAGCCCCTTGCCTTGCGTCGACGCCACCTGCTCCCACTTCACGCCATTCTTCCGCAAATGAACGCGCCAACTGCGATCGGTCTCCGGCCCGCTCACCAGCACCGCTTGCCCATCCACGCGCACGGTCGCCTTCGCATCCGGCACAACCGGCGCACCACCCGGCCCGAAGTCCAGCGTCAACGCCGTCACGTTCTTCGTCGCCGCCTTCACCTCGCCCGAGTTCAACACCTCGGCAATCACCGTCGCCCGTTCCCAATGTTCGCCCATGCCGTCGATGATCACCCACTTCATCCGGTTGTAGGCCAGCGTGAACGTCGTGAACTTCACCACCCGCGGATAAGGATCGCGGCCTCGTTCCAGAATCGCGTCCATCCTCCGGTCAATCTCCACCTTCGCATCCGGATGATAACGATGCGGCGTCTGCGGCCCGATAATATGCGTCATCCGCATCCCCTCTTTTTCCAGATATTGCGCCATGATGTCGGCCGCCTGCTTCTGCCGGTCAATTTCCCCCGAGTACGCCACCAGCGGCAGGTTGAAGAAATTCATCGCGTAATCCACGGCATCGTAATCGCGCCACAATTTCTTCTCCCACCACGTGGGCTGCACCGGATCCTTGGCGATATTCAAAAACACCGGACTCTCGCTGAACCCCGCCCCCGGCGCCGCCGCCGCGAATCGCCCGCCGTAATGCGCCGCCATGTGCCACACTGCGCCGCCGCCCATGCTGAACCCGCGAATCGCGATACGGTTTTCATCCACCCGGTACCGCTTTCGCACATCGGCCAGCGCCTCGAACAAATCCACTTCACCCGCGAATTTGTTCGCATTGCAATACCGCCCATAAAGATGGAGCACAATCGTATCGGCAGGCGTGAACTCACCCGGGCGCGTCCGCCGCTCATAGAGAAAGTTCACTTCGCTCAACGTCTCATTACGCCCGTGAAACCAGGCGTCCACCCGCCACTTCCGCGGAGCCGCCGCCGACCACGATGCTGGAATCACCAAACCATACGGCTGCACGCTATCGTCAATTCGCGACCGGTATCCTCTCACCACCAGCCCCGTCGCCGTCGTCCACGGAGCCTCCCCCCGCGCCAGTTGATCCGCCCGCTCCTGCCCGGCCCGCAGCAGCTCTTTCCCCTTGCCGATATCCTCAGGCTTGAAGAATTCGTTGTACTTCAAAGCAAAATGCACCGCATCGCGAAAGATGATGACATCCGTCACCAGCGGACTACCTCTTAGCCCGTCAATAGAAGCACTCAGCTTCCGCAACCCTGCCTCCAACTCGGCCCGGTCGCGTTCCGGCACAGCCACTCCCGGCGGAGGCACCGGCCGCTCGGCGCCCAGCAGGCACACGCCTATCCCAATCCAGCACAACAAGGTTCTCATCATGTTCACCTAGATCCTGTGAAATCCCTTTAGAATATCCCGAATCCCATACCGCAGCGCCACCGGCCGCCCATGCGGACAACTCATCGGATATTCCGTCGCCGCCAATTCCCGCAGCAGGTAATCAATCTTCCCCGCATCCAGCCGCATGTTAATCTTGATCGCCGCCCGGCACGCAATCGACGCCGCCATCCCCCGCCGGAAATCCTCCATCGACGCCTTCCGCATCTCCCCCTCGGCAATCTCCAGAATCTCCGTCAGAATCCGTTCCGCCTCCCCAGCCGGCACCGCCGCCGGCACCGTCTGCACGGCCACCGATCGCCCTCCGTATGCCTCCGTCTCAAACCCGGCCTTCAGCAACTCCTCGCGAATCCGCTCATACTCAATCCATTGCGACGGTGTCAGCTCCAGAATCAACGGCATCAACAATTGCTGCCGCTCCACGCGCCCCGCCGCCCAATCCCGCAGCACCTTCTCAAACAGGATCCGCTCATGCGCCACATGCTGGTCGATGATCCACAGCCCGTCGCGGCTCGCCGCAATAATAAACGACTCCTGCAGTTGCCC
>CALFYN010000419.1 GCA_937952345.1 uncultured Acidobacteriota bacterium | reverse complement strand
TGCACCCGAGCGGGCCGAAGCGGTTTTACTCTGATTTATGCAAGTAAACACTAGAGCATGCCCCGACGTTTCATTTGGCCTTGCTGGGGAACTTGTCTCGAAGCTTCTTCACCTTGGGATTCACCACCATCATGCAGTAGGGTTGGAAGCGGTGATTGACGAAGTACTCCTGATGGTAGTCCTCGGCGATGTAGAACGGCGGAACGGGCGACAATTCGGTCACCGCTCCGGGAATGCCGTGGATCATCTCGGCGGCGATTGTGCGCTGTTCCTCGGAATGATAGAAGATCACGCTGCGGTACTGCGTGCCGACATCGTTGCCCTGGCGATTCAGCGTGGTCGGATCATGGATGGCGAAGAACACTTCCAGCAATTCGCCGTAGGAGAGGCTATCGGCGTCGAAGGTGATCCGCACCACCTCCGCATGCCCTGTGCGGCCGCTGCAGACCGCGTCGTAGGTGGGGTTTTCCACGCTGCCGCCGGCATAGCCGGACTCCACGGACTCGACGCCCCGCAGTTCATCGAACACCGCCTCCAGACACCAGAAGCAACCGCCGCCCAATGTAGCAACCTCTTGTTTCGCCATCCTTCCACGATGATATGCTGTGGGGCGTGATGTCCACCAGGCGCCAGATGCTCCAGATTCTGCCGGCGGCGTTTCTGCCCGCTGCGCAGGCCCAGGAAACCCGAACCTTCAATATCGTCAAGAAGCGGCCTGTCATCGACGAGTACGACCCGGCCAACATCAAACTCTCGCACCGCATGGTCATTCGCAGCCTCACCGATGACGATCTGCTCTTCCTGCAGCAACTGGGCATACGCTGGTGCCGCATCGAGTTCGGCGATGACGCATCCTACGATTTCATCAAGGCCACCCAGGAGCGGCTGGCCAAGTTCAACATGAAGATCTACTCCGGAGTGCATTACGCCTACCGGAAAACCGATCTGCAGTTGGGCAAGCCGAATCGCGACCAGATCATCGAAACCTACTGCCAGTTCCTGCGCGATTGCGGACGCCTGGGCATCCCAGTGGCCAACTACGACTGGCATCCGGCGAACACCTACACCACCAGCGAAGTCTACGGCCCGCGGCGCTACAAGGCCCGCGAATTCAAGCTGGCGGATTTTCGCAACAAAGTGGAAAAACAGGCCTTCGACCGCGAATATTCCGCCGAGGATATCTGGAGCACTTACACCTACTTCATGAAAGCCGTGCTTCCCGTGGCGGAGAAGGCCAATGTGAAGCTGGCCCTGCACCCCGATGATCCGCCCGTCGCCAAGATGAACGGCGTGGCCAAGCTGTTCGTACACTACGACGGCTACATGCGCGCCGAGCAGATCGCCGGATCGAGCAAGCACTGGGGGCTGACGTTCTGCATCGGCACCTGGAGCGAGGGCGGCGGCCAGATGGGCAAGGATGTCTTCGGAATGATTGAGGATTTCGGCGGACGGGGAAAAATCCTCGATGTCCATTTCCGCAATGTGTCCGGACCCATGCCGCATTTCGTGGAAACATTTCCCGACGACGGTTACATGGACATGTTCGAAGTGATGAAGGCGCTACGCAAGGTAAAGTTCAACGGGTCTGCCGTGCCGGACCACGTGCCCCAGCTTGCCGGCGATGACCGCATGCGCCGCGCCGGAATTGCCTACTGCATCGCGTCCATGCGGGCCATGCTGCGGCGGGCCAACGAAGAGGCGGGCTGATTCAGCGCACCGTCTCCACCAGCTCTTTCCAATCGAACCATTTCTCCTTGCCCTTGATCCATTTCTCGAACCAGTTGTACTCGGCCACCATCTTCACCATTTGAAAGCGCGGCTCGGTGAGTCCGTGCCCCATGCGCGGATAGACGATGAACTCGGTCGGCACACCGAGTTTCTTCAGGGCCATGTGCAGTTCCTCGCTCTGCGGGCGCGGCACGCGCGGATCGTCATGCCCCACATGGATCAGGGTGGGAGTCTTGGCGTTCTTGATGTACTTGAGCGGCGACTGATTCCACCAGCCCTCCCAATTGTCGTAGGGCTTGCCGGAGAAATAATGTTCGCGGTTGAACTGGCTGTCATTCTGCGCATACATGGAGATCCAGTTCATGGCGCCGGCGCCGCTCGAAATCGCCTTGAAACGATCGGTGTGGGTGAGCGTCCAATTCGACCAATGCCCGCCCGCGCTCCATCCCATGTAGCCCATACGGCCGGGATCGACAAGCCCCTGCGCGATGAGGTAATCCACGCCGGCCATGATGTCCTCATAACCTTGGCGGAAGTAATCGCCGGCAATCTGCGCGCGGAATTTCTCGCCGTAATTGATTGAGCCGCGATAGTTGGGCGCCAGCACCACATAACCACCCGCGGCGAAGACGTGATGATAGCTGCCGTAGGTGCCGGCGAAGCCCGATACGGTAGCGCTGGCCGGGCCGCCGTGCACCTGCACAATCAGCGGATAGCGCTTGCCCTGCTCATATCCGACCGGCTTCACCAACACGCCTTCCACCATGGCTCCGTCCGTCGATTTCCAGCGCACGGTCTCCGTCGCGCCGAGCGCGAACTCGGCGATCTGCGGATTGGCATCGGTCATCTTCTTCCAGCGGTTCAACTGCCCGGCGGCACTCGCCGGAGCGAGGTAATAGTCGTTGGGGTGCGATGGGTCTGTCGCCGAAAGGATGAATTGATCGGTGTCGCGGTGGTAGGAGGCGCTGAGCGAACCCGGCCGGTCAGTGAGTTGCTGTATGGCGCCGCTCGCCGCATCGATGGCAAACACATGGCGGCTGGTGGAGACGCCCGTATCGAAGTAGAGCTTCGCTCCATCGCGCGACCACTCGGGCGCGGCCACTTCATAATCCCAATTGTTCCCCGGCGCCTTGCGCCATTCTCCACCCGCGGTGGAACGCAGGTAGATCCGCGAGCGGCGGAAATACTGAAAGTCCTCCGGGGCCATCACCGCCACCCACTTTCCGTCGGGTGAGACCATCGGCAACCCCTCGCGCACGCCGTTGGTGGTCAGCCGTTCCACTTTGCCCGTGGTCGCATGCAACAGAAACGCATC
>CALFYN010000418.1 GCA_937952345.1 uncultured Acidobacteriota bacterium | reverse complement strand
AACTTCCGCCTGAAGGAACCCTGCCTCGCGGGAAGACGGACATCGGATACAAGCCGGGCGAACAGGAAGCCCTCAGAGCGGGATCGGAACTGGCGAATCCCTTCAGTGCCGACGACGTGGAAGCCGCGGCGCGGGGCAGCGATGTGTTTAGAATCTACTGCGGGCCCTGCCACGGCGGGTCGGGACGCGGAGACGGACCCGTGGCGATGCGGGGGTTTCCCGCCCCTCCGCCGTTGAACAACGAGAAGGCTCTGGCGATGAAGGACGGTCAAATCTTCCACCTCATCGGCTTCGGTCAGAAAAACATGCCGGGATACGCAGTGCAGATTCAAGTGGAGGACCGCTGGAAAGCCGTGCTGCATGTTCGCACTTTGCAGCGGCGCCTGCAAACTCCTCCTCCTGCATTGGCGGCCACGCCGGCGCCCAAGGAGCAACGTCCGTGAAGCAACAGAAATTGTGGATGTGGATTGCCGCGGCCGGTGGGGCGTCGGTTGCGCTGGGTCTTGCTCTGTCTCCCCGTAGCGCCTTCGCAAGCATTCTCACCGCCGGGTATTGGCTGCTCTGTCTGGGCTTGTTCGGCATCTTCTTCGTGGCCGTGCAGTACGCCAGTGGAGCAAGTTGGGCCGTTGCCTTCCGGAGGGTGCCGGAAGCCATGACGTCGGCACTTCCGATCGGCTCGGCCATACTCGCCGTTGCATTCGTCTTCGCCTCGGAGTTGTACCCCTGGGTCCACGAGCAGGAACACTTCGCGGGATTCAAGAAGGCTTGGCTGAACGTTCCGTTCTTCCTGGCGCGCGCGGCAATCATACTGATGCTGTGGTGGTTCTTTGCACGGCGCATTGTTAAGGGCTCGCGGCGCCAGGACATCACTCGAGACCCGGGTATCACCGGCGGTGTGACACGCCTTTCCGTCGGGTTTCTGGTGATCTTCGCGATCACATTCTCACTGGCCAGCTTTGACTGGATCATGTCGCTCGAGCCGCACTGGTACAGCACCATATTCGCCATGTACAACTTCGCCGGAATGTTCTCGTCCGGGTTGGCCGCGCTCATCCTGCTGCTTGTCTGGCAGCGCCGCACGAGTCCCCTCAGGGACTTCGTCAACGAAGAGCATTTTCACGATTTGGGAAAGCTGCTCTTCGGATTCACGACCTTCTGGATGTACATCTGGTTCAGCCAGTACATGCTGATCTGGTATGCCAATATTACCGAGGAGAGCGTCTATTACATTCAGCGGACTCAACGCTACTGGGCGCCATTGTTCATCCTGAACGTGATTCTGAACTGGATCTTTCCGTTTCTTGCGCTCCTGCCTAAGCGAGTGAAGCGCACGCCGCACCTGTTGGCGCGAGTGGCTGCCGTGGTCGTCATTGGCCGCTGGCTGGACCTCTATCTCATGATTCAGCCCGCGTCCGGCGCGGCCAGCCCAAGCCTCTCTGTTTGGGCGATTGGCGCGCCGGCGGCCGCTGCCTCGCTATTCGTCGTCAGCTTCCTCCGCGCGCTCAAGGAAGCGGAACCTGTGCCGGTGGGCGATCCCCGTCTCGCGGAAAGCCTGCATTATCACAATTGAGACGGGCGCACTCCGGATTCGAGTCACACCCGGCGACGCATGCTGCGCACTCCCCGCCAAAGGCTGCGAATCAGCCCAAGAAAAGTTGCACTCCAGGCAACCAAGGCAATCAATACGAAGAACCGGGGAACCCCAGCGAGAAAATCCAAATGCATCGCTTGGGCCATCCGAAAGGTGCAGGCCGCATACATACCGAGGGGAAAGACCGCGCCCCAGTATAGCGGATCGTACTCCAAGGGATACCGCTTGTAGATATGCCGCCAGACAGCCAGGATGCCGAGCATTGGAATCCACCATGTGCCTGTAGCCCAGTAGAAAACCGTGAAGCCCTTAAGGAACGGCAGAAGTGACAGCAGGAAGGGGGCATCTGGAGCGTTCATGATGAGATGGGATCCCGCCAGTGTGGAAATAGCCATCGCGCCCATGTTGATCCAGTACGGTGGCGTCAGATCGCCGGGCTGCAGACGAAAGAACGTGTACCGGTAGAAGATTAGGGAGATCATCCAGATATAAAGCATCCCACCCCAGAGCCACATCGAAAGCGCGAAGAAATTGATGATCAGGCGGTAAGGCTGTTGCCAGTGCAATGAAATCAGAGTGCTCAGGACGGCCACGGACTGAGTGGCCACAACGGCCAGAAGCCAGGCCCCTGTAATCCCATCCTGAAGTTGTGGTTTTTCCTCCTTGATGGTGAACGCGGTGAGGATCGTGTAAGTCAGCAAAAGCCAGAGGAGGATACCGATGACCCATAGACTAAAACCCAGGGCGAAATCCTTCCCAATGAGTAGGAGCTGGCTTCCCAACACGCACGAAGCGGCAACGACGGTGAAATAGCCGGGCCCGCGCTGATGGCTGACGAGATCGGCTATCGCCAGGTGGGGATGCCACACGATGCGCAGAACGGCCAAAAACCAAAGAATGGCAAACACCCCTATGTTGAGCACGAACAGCACTGACGCCAGAACGGGCACACCGAGGATATGCAGCGACAGGGAAACGATGCCAGTCGCCATGACCATGGCGAAGTACCCCGGCGAAAGACCGGCAACGGCTGCTTTCAGCATGGGGAGTAGCGCGGTGAAACCTGAGAGTCCCTTGCCGGTCGATTCTGTTACGTGTTCCCCGCGCACACCTGCCATTTACTGAACTGCCCCATTGAAGAATGTGGTGGAGAAGTGCGACATATAGAAATTGTAGAGTTATGGATCAGTATGTCAAGTAGTGCTTGTTAACTTGTACCCGGCTGGAGCTTTCCCGCTTCGCATTGATGTCCTAGGGCCTATCACGGCGAGGCCGCTACCTCGCTATTTCTCGTAAGCCGATTTCTTGAAAAAACGGGACCAGATGGATTTCGTTCGTCTTTGATA
>CALFYN010000417.1 GCA_937952345.1 uncultured Acidobacteriota bacterium | reverse complement strand
TCCACGGAATCAAAAAATCCCGCCACGCGGTCGTCTACCAGTACCTTGCGGTAAAAATTGTCCACCGCTGCTTCCACCGCGGCAGCGCCGCCAAGTTGTTCGTAAAGTGTGCTCATAAGGTGTATCCAAAATACATGTTTTGTCGCCCTCACGTCAACACATCGGCGAAAACGGATGAAATCAGAGCGGGGAACTCAAACCCGGTAGTAATCGCCACGCCAATCGCGAATCGCTTTCTTGATCGCCAGAGGCTCCATCGATTCCTTCGCCGCCCGCTCCGCAAGTGCTACAAACTCCGCATCCGATGCAAATCGCAACGCTACGATTTGCTTCACCGTAAGCCGGCCATCGAGCGCCTTTCCCGTCATCATGTAATGCCGCAAACCCTCCTCCGCACGAATCGCCCGGTCCTGCGCTTTCAAAGCAAAAATCCGGCAATAAAAAAACAACCCGGTCGAAATGCACACCAGCACCAGAATCAACGAGGCGCTGTACAGACGCACATGGTCCCCCCACGACTGATATAAGTTGACCCCAGACCCGATCAAGGTCAGGAAAATGATCGGAAACAGGATCTTGTGGAATCCGGTGACCAGTTGTGCATGATTTTCAAAGTTCTGACGTTCCGCCATAGCCCTCCATCGTAAGCCATAGGTCGCAGCAACAAAAGTTGACATAATACATGTTATCGGCATAAGCCCCGCTCGCCAACCCCTCCCCTCCCAATTCAGTGCGACAATAGTCCAAGAGTACTGTGGCCGCAAGAGCACGCACCCCCCGACCCTCTTATCTCCGTCGAGTGTTCCTCCATCCGCTCGGCCGCATCTTTCTCGCCATCAGCGCCATTGCCGTCACCGTCGGTTTGAGTGTCTTCCTCTACTACTACCTCAAGTACGCCCGCATGATCGAGGAAAAGCTCGCCGGCGGTCCCTTTACGAACACCTCCATGGTTTTCGCCGCCCCCCGCAACATCACCGTAGGCGACGAAACCACCCCTGGCGAAATCCTCACCAGCCTCCGCCGCAGTGGCTACAGCGAGTCTCGCGCCACGCGCATGGGCAGCTATACCCTCCGCGGCGATTCCCTCGAAATCTACCCCGGCCCCGATTCCTTCTTCCGCCAGGAACAAGTCGTCCTCAAGTTCAAAGACGATCAGTTGGCGCAGATCATTTCTCTCCGCGACAACACCGAACGCACGCAATATACACTGGAACCCGAACTCATCACCAACCTCTTCGACCGCAAGCGTGAGAAGCGCCGCCTGGTGCGCTTCCAGGATATCCCCCCCATCCTGGTCAAAGCGGTCATCAGCGCCGAAGACAAGCGCTTCTTCCAGCACGCCGGCTTCGATCCCCTGCGCATTCTCCGCGCCGCCTACATCGATCTTCGCGAAGGCTACCGCGCCCAGGGCGCATCCACCCTTAGCATGCAGGTGGCCCGCATGTTCTGGTTGACGCAGGAAAAAACCTGGCATCGTAAGGCCGCCGAAGTCCTCATCACCATGGAACTCGAGCGCAAGCTGACCAAGGAACAGATCTTCGAGTTCTACGCCAATGAAGTCGATCTCGGACGCCGCGGCACCTTCGCCATCCGCGGATTCGCCGAAGCCTCCTTCGCCTACTTCGGTAAGGACATGAGCCAGCTCACCATTGCCGAGGCGGCCACCCTCGGCGGTTTGATTCAATTGCCCAGCTACCGCAATCCCTTCCGCTGGCCAGACCGCGCCAGAACCCGCCGCAATGTGGTTCTCCTCATGATGCGCGACAACGGATACCTCACCGAAGAGCAGTACAACACCGCCGCGGCCGAGCCACTGGTGGTCTCCAAAGGCGGTGTGGAATCCACCGATGCTCCCTTCTTCGTCGATCTGGTCAACGATGAGTTGCAGGAGAACTTTCAGGATCACGACTTCCAGACTCGCACCTACCGCGTCTACACCACCCTCGACATGAACCTCCAGCGCGAGGCGGCCGAGGCCGTGCGCGCGGGCCTCAAGGAAGTGGACGAGCGGTTGAAGAAAAAGCACAAGCAATACGGCACTGCCGTACCCGAGGCGCAGGTGGCCCTCGTGGCCCTCGATGCCACTACCGGTGAGGTGCGCGCCCTTGTCGGTGGCCGCAACTACGGCGTCAGCCAGTTGAACCGCGCCCTGGCCAAACGCCAGCCCGGCTCCAGTTTCAAACCCTTCGTCTACGCAGCCGCCCTTAATACCGCGCTCTCCGATTCCGCTTCCGCCATTACCGCCGTCACTCACGTCAACGATGAGCCGACCACCTTCTGGTTCGACGGCAAGCCCTACGAGCCGCGCAACCACTACCGTGAATTTTATGGCTCGGTAACGCTCCGCCAGGCCCTCGCCAAGTCAATGAACATCCCCGCCGTGAAAATCGCCGAAATGGCTGGCTACGAAAACGTCGTCGATCTCGCCCGCCGCTCCGGCCTGAACATGAATATTCAGGCTACGCCGTCAGTCGCGCTAGGTTCCTATGAAGTGACCCCCCTCGAGATCGCCGGTTCCTACACGGTGTTTTCCAACCGCGGAATATGGGTCAAGCCCTCCTACGTCCGAAGCATTCGCGACGACCGCGGAGCCGTGGTGTTCGACTACAAACCCACCCAGCGCGCGGCACTCGACCCCCGGGTTTCGTATCTCATGACCAGCCTCATGGAAGAGGTCGTGCGATCGGGCACCGGCGCCGGCATTCGCGGCCGCGGATTCCTCCTGCCGGCGGCCGGTAAAACCGGAACATCCCACGACGGCTGGTTCGCCGGTTTCACCACCAAGCTTATCTGCGTCGTATGGATGGGCTTCGACGACAACAAAGAATTGGAACTCGATGGATCCCAGTCCGCCCTTCCCATCTGGGCCGAATTCATGAAGCGGGCCCACACCTATCGCGAGTACGCCTCGGCACGTGGCTTCAGTGCCCCCGACGGCATCGTGACCGTGGAAGTCGATCCCCTATCCGGGCAGTTGGCAACCCCCGCCTGCCCCAATACACGCGGCGAAGTATTCATCGCCGGATCGCAGCCGCAGGAATCCTGCCGGCTACACCGCTCATCGGGCGGCGCAACCCATGTAGCGTCCTGGGACACTCCGGATCCGGATTCGGCCGAACCAGTGCGCCAACAGCCCTCGCCGCGCCGCGTGGCGCAGAATGCCGCGGCGCAGCCCACGCCTCAAAAAGCCCCTGTCCCCGAAGCCAAACCCAAAGGCTTCTTCGGCAAGATCCGGGATATGTTTAAATAGGCAGTAGAAGGAGGCTGCGATGATTCGTGCGAGCCTGTTTCTGATTGCGTCCGCGCCGGCGCTGCTCGCTCAAACCTCGCCGGCCGTGGAATCCAACACGCTGGTGGCCGCCGAGACTGCCACCGCGGTGAGCACTCCCAAGCCCGCCGTGCCCATTTCCGACGAAATGCGCGGCGATATCTACATGGCGCGGAAAATGTACCGCGAAGCGATCGAAGTCTATCGCAAGGCCGGCACTTCCGCGGTCCTGATCAACAAAATCGGCATCGCCTATCACCAGATGCTCGAACTCGATCAGGCCAAGAAGCACTACGAAAAAGCCATCAAGATGAGCCCCACCTATTCGGAGGCCATCAACAACCTCGGCACCATTTACTATGCCAAGAAGAGTTACCGCAAAGCCGTCGGCCAGTACAAAAAGGCCCTCAAGGTGAATCCCAATTCCGCCTCCATCCACAGCAACCTTGGCACCGCGCACTTTGCGCGCAAGAAGTACAAGGATGCCTTTGCTTCCTATCAGAAGGCTCTCGAACTCGATCCCGAGGTCTTCGAACACCGCGGTACCAACGGTGTTCTTCTCCAGGAGCGCAGCGTCCAGGAGCGCGCCAAATTTCATTTCTACCTCGCCAAAACCTACGCCAAGGCCGGCCAGGTGGAACGTGCGCTGCAGTACATGCGCAAGGCCATTGAGGAAGGTTTTAAGGATCGCAACAAGTTCATGGAAGATTCCGAATTCACCGCCCTGCGCGAGTTGCCCGAATTCCAGCAATTGCTGACGATGGAAGTGCGTGTTCTCTAAAGCGAAGGTTGTATTCCTGGCTTCGATGCTGGCAGGGTGTGGTCGCGAGTCCTCCCGCTCGCTCGAGCGCATTGCCGCCGTCCCCCTCGAAAACCTCTCCGGCAACCCTACTCTGGATTGGGTCGCCGCCGCCTCCGCCCCTCTCCTGGTGATGAGAACAGCCGGAGCCCCGGGCCGCATTGTCCTCGGCGTCAATGCCGAGCGCGAGGCCGCCGCATTGCGCGCCACGCAAATCGTCCGCGGCTATTACTCCGGAAATGTCGAAAAGATCCGCCTCCACGCCGCCTTGTTCGACACCGAAACCAGCCGTGTGGTCCGCGAAATCGACGAGCAAGGTTCTCCCGGTGAGGTTCTCGACCGTTTAGCCGGCGCCTTGAAAAACGGCCCCGTCATGTCCACCCAATCGGCGGCGATGGAGGCCTTCGGAAAAAGCGTCTCGGAGAAGGATCCTTCGCCCAGGCGCGCGCTGCTCGAACAGGCTCTTCGCGCCGATCCCGGCTTTACTCCCGCCGCCATCGCGCTGGCCCAGTTGCAACCTCCGCCCGAAGCCGCCGCCACCCTCCGCTCGGCCATCGGCAAACATCCCGAAGGTTGGGAGCGCGCCCGCCTCGAATTGGCCTTGGCTACCGTCGATCGCGATCCGGCGGCCATTCTCAAAGCCATGGAAACCTGCCTGCGCTTTTCCCCCAACGACACCGACATGGCACGCGGCCTCGGCGATGCACTCATCAATCGCCACCGCTATGCCGAAGGCGTCGGATGGCTCGAAAAGGCCGCCGCTCTCGAACCCCAACAGACCGGCATCTGGAACCTTCTCTCCTACGCCAACACCTATGCGGGCAATCTGCCCAAAGCCAAGGAAAGCCTGGAACGGTACCGCAAGACTGCCCCTGACGATCCCAATGCCTATGACACAGCCGGCGAAGTGCACTGGTCTTTCGGCTTGTTTGCCGAAGCCGAAACCAGTTTCATGGAAGCCCAACGCCGCGATCCGCAGTTCCTCGGCGGCCTTGAATTCGCCAAGGCCGCGCTGGCCCGTTTTCTAGCCCGCGACACGAAAGGCGCCGACCAGATCTTCGCCCGCTACGTCGAGTCCCGCCGCGCCCTGCGCGACCCGCTTGTGGATCTGCGCGCCGCACACTGGCTCTACCTGACGGACCGTAAGCCGCAAGCCCGCCAAGCCATCCGCACCGTGATGGCGCAACCTTCCGAAGTGGCCGCGCTGGCTACCAGTTTCCTCGCCCTCTGGCAATTGCAGGAAGGCGACGCCGCGGCCCCCGAAACGGCGCGCCAGGCGCTCGCCAAAGCCAAAACTCCCGCCTCCATGACGCAGGCTGGCCTCGTTCTGTTATTGACCCAACCCCGCGCGTCCGCCGAGGAGTGGCAGTCCCGGCTCAATCGCTCCATGTCGCCGGCAACGCCCCCCGCGCTCAAGCGCCTCGTTCTGGCCTATGCCCTCATCCTCGCCGCGCACTACAAAGAGGCTCGCTCGGTTCTGGAAGCGATGTTCGCGGAAACACCAGCCGCCAACGGCGATGAGATCCGCATGCTTCTCGCCAAAGCGAAAATCGAAACCGGTGACAAAGCCGGGGCCAAGGCTCTCCTCGTCCGCTACCCCCTGCCCCCGCAACCGGGCGAAAACGCCTACGCGACACTCTGGTTCCCCGATTTCCTCAAATGGCGCAAGGAAGTGGGCCTGTAGGTGCTTAGCCGGAGAACCGCTCTGGCTGCACTGGCTGGTTCGGCTTGGAGCGCCCCGCCCCGCCCGAACATCGTCATTTTCCTGAGCGAGGGGCACGCCGCCGATGAACTCACCCCAGAGACCACTCCCCATTTGCAACGCATGGCCTCTTCCAGCCTCCACATGAAGCTGGCCTTTGCCACCGAGGCCATGGCCTCCCCCAGCAAAAGCAGTCTCCTGACGGGGCTATATCCGCCTCGCCACGGCGCCTATGAGGAGTTCAGCTTCGTCCGCAGAGACTTGGCCGCCACCTGGCCGCATTGGTT
>CALFYN010000416.1 GCA_937952345.1 uncultured Acidobacteriota bacterium | reverse complement strand
AAGTTTCAGACTTCGTTTCAGTTGCTGTCAAACCGGCCCGCCTACCCCCAAAGTCCCCGATGCAATAGTACCTTACCGGTTCTCCTCTAAAAGGCTTGAAAAGGGTCAAACGCCCCATCTGTTCCAACCCGGATGGGTGATAATGAGATGGCGTGACACCAGACGCTTCATCCCGCACGATCCGCATCGGACTGTTGTGCCTGTTCTGTTTGCTCTTCTTTTTCAGCGGGTTCGCGCTCATACCCTATATTGGTATTCAGACTGACGAAGCCATTTTCTCCACCGTACTGTTTGACAGCCCTAACCACTGGTTCGCTCTTTCCATCTTCAAGAAAAAAGTTCCGTTGATGGTGATGAGTTACCTGGGAACGGTCAAATCCGCAATCTACTGGCTCATCTGGATGGTGTTTCCTCCCTCTGTTTACAGCTTGCGTGTGCCCTCGTTGCTCATTGGCGTCGCCGGTCTACCACTCTTCTACTTGCTTCTCCGTCGCGCTACCGATACTCGCGTTGCTCTTGTCGCTGCCGCGTTGCTCTCCACCGATACCTCTTACATCCTCACTTCAACCTTAGATTGGGGCCCTGTTGCCATCCAGCACCTGACGTTTCTCGCAGGTGCCTATTTCACAGTTAAATCAATTCAAGACAATAGTTTGCGATCTTTGGCCGCCGCCGCTTTCTGCTTCGGCGTCGGTTTCTGGGACAAAGCCCTGATGGTCTGGATGCTCTCCGCGGCTGTCGTTGCGTCTGCCGTCGTCTTCCATCAGGAGATAAAGCGAAATCTGACCCCACGGCGAATCATCGTGGTTGCTTCTTTTTTCTTGATCGGTGCTCTTCCCGTCGTCATCTATAATGTTCGCCGACCTCTGGCAACCTTCCGTGGCAATACAAGCTTTTCCCAGGACGACCTCCGCATGAAGACCATTCAGTTGCCCCGAACAGCCACCGGAGCCGGTGGATTCGGTTGGCTCGTCGCAGAGGATTGGTCTATCCCTGAGCCAAAACCACCCCAGACCTCACTCGAGCGATTGTCGGTTGGCGTTTTCCACGCCATCGGCCAGCGCCGGGAAAGCTTCAACTGGTGGGCACTGCTTGCCGCCGTGGCTCTCACTCCGTTCCTTGCCTTTAGCTCCTATCGCCGCCCTGCTCTGTTCACCCTCCTCATGTTGTCGATCGCCTGGGCAGAAATGCTGGCTACCAAGGGTGCCGGTGGCGGTACCCACCATGCTGTCCTCCTGTGGCCTTTCCCGCTTCTGCTTATCGCGCTGGCAGCGGTTTGGCTTTCCTCGAAGGCTGGCAAGTGGCAGGGAACGATCCTCACCGCCTTCTGCGTTGTCATGTGTACGGCCTCACTTCTCGTCACCAACCAGCACCTTGCCAATGCGGTCCAATATGGCACCACCGGGCCCTGGACCGATGCGCATTTTACGCTGTCCCGCAAACTCGGCGAACTGAACCCCAGCAAGGTTTTCCTCATTGATTGGGGCATGCTCGACAATACGCGCATGCTGCACCGAGGCAAACTTCCTCTCGTCGTCGCCAGTGAGCCTTTAATGCGCGACACACCGGAACAGCAGGACTGGGATCTGCTGGGCTGGTTTCTGGAACAGCCGAATAGCATCTTCGCCAGCAACACCGACGATCGCCAGGTTTTCCCGGAGGTGAATCAACACTTGAAGAAGATGGCTGCCCAACTGGGATACCAGCGTATCGAGGAAGCACTCATCCGCGACGCCCACGGCCGCCCCGCCTTCGAGATCTTCCGCTACATCAAGGCCCCTCCGGTTGCCCCAGCCCCGTAATCTCCCTCTTACCGAATCGTCATCCCGCTCAGGGCGCTCTCGTCATGCGGCAGGGGGGCGTCCCCGGCCTGGTATCCGTTCACATCCAGAATGTAAGCGACGATGTTTGCATACACCTCGGCGGCCAAGGATGCCGGAGACGCGGGCGGCATCGTACGCGATTTGCTATGGAATGCGGCCACGGATTTTCCGCTCCATTTGCTCTGGAAATACTCCCCCGCCAGTGGAGTCCCGAACGTGCCGTTCTTCAGCGTACTGCCGTGGCACACCGCACAATGGCTATCGTAGGACTTCTTGCCATCACTAACCTGCTTCGCCGTGAACCGCGGTTCGATGCCAGACCCCGCGGCCGTGCTGCGCTTCGGATCATCCACCTGCCGGCTTACCGCTGGCGCGGCATCGCTCACCTCGCCGCCGCCTTCTCCCACGTACGTGAACGCCAGAATCGCACCCTTGTTTTCCATCTCCGTGGTAACGCCACCCGTCCTCGACTCCGCAATCCCTTGCGAATCCGTGGCGATGTAGATTGTCTTTCCATCCGGATGCACCGCCGTATCCCGGTAGCGATTTTCCGATTGGAAATAGCGGTTCATGTGCCCTGCCGCTTTTTTCCCATCCCCAGCCAGCGGTTGCACATATAGTGAGCCGCGCTTCAGCGTGGTGATCAGCAGCACCGCATCCCAGCCCGGTATCCCTTGCCCGCCGTAATATTGCACGCTCGAAACACCGGTGGTGGGCCAGCAGATATAGTTCACGCCCTTGCAGGCCGGATCTTCAAAATTGAAGCCGGTATTGACGGTAAACATAGTAGCGAGTGGATCCACCATCGGGTGTTGGAAGGCCGACTCCGGCTCACGGGGGACGGAAGGGTGAATCTGCATGTCGCTGAAGCGCAATTCCGAGCAGGGAGTCGTGGCTTCCGCCCAGCGGGCATATTGGTAGGCCTTGTTGTCGCGCATCCCGGCCACGTTCGGCCAGCCGTAGTTCCCGCCAGCGATGAGGATATTGATTTCGTCGTCGGTCTTGGGGCCGTGCTCGCTCTCATACAGCGTGCCGTCCGGGCCGAAGTCGAGGCCCTGCGGGTTGCGGTGCCCATAGGTATAGACGTGACTCACCACGCCATTGAGTGGTGGGTTGTCTTTGGGAATAGAGCCGTCGAGGTTCAAGCGCAGGGTCTTGCCTTCGTAGGCCGCATAATTGCGCGCCCTGATTTCCGCGGCAGCGGGTAGCCTTTGCGAGAGAACGGGGAGGCAGAAGTTGCCCAACTGATTGTTTCCCTGATCGCCGATGGTCAGATGCAGCTTTCCGTCGGGGCTAATCTTTAGCCGCATGCCGTTGTGATCGTTTCCGGCGGGCAGTCCGGCGATGATGGTGCGGGGCTTGACGAGCTTTTCGGTCTTGCGGTCGTATTGATAGCGGACGATCTTGCCATACAGGAAGCGGTATGGACTGGTGGGATCCGTCACGCGCGTGTCGACGCCCCTGCGCCGGTCGAGGTAGGTGTAAGCAACGTAGACGTGATTGTTTTTGGCGGATTGGAGGAGACTGGGATGGAGTGCCATGCCGAGCACTCCGTCCTGGCCTCCGGGGGCGACGGCCTCGGCGATGGTGACGGCCACTTTGCGCTCGCCGGTTGCCGGATTCACTCGAGTGACGCGCTTGCCGGTGCGCTCCGTCACCCACAGCATCCGATCGGGCCCCCAGGCGACTTCCCAAGGATTGGAGAGTCCTGAAACCACGACGGATTTCTGAAACCGCTTCGTACCGCGAGTCACCGTCTCCGGCCCGTCCTGCGCGGCCAGCCCGGCGGCAAGCCACAGGCTCACCCAGATCCATCGATTCATGCAACTAACCTCATGTTGGCAGGGATTTCTCGTAACTGAAGAGGCCGCACGGAACGGCAGAACACAGTGTAGCACCCGCCCCGCCGTCGCTATTGCTGCCGGCCAGCCCGAGCGCCACGCAGCCTCCGTAACTCCGCCTCCATATCACTCCGCTGGCGGCTCACCGGCTCGCCCTCCCGTACCGGAGGCAGCAAAGCGATCGCCTTCTCCATTTCCCGGACGGCACCCGCACCATCCCCCATCACAGCCAGCGCCTTGGCCAAGCCGGCAAACGCGTCCAACTCGCGCCCGCCGGTCATCTGCACCGAATTCCGGCAGAAAGCCGCCGCTCCCGCTCCATCGCGTAACGAAACTACCTCGGTCTCGGCCAGCCAGCGGCAGGCCCCAAAGACATGCGTCAGCGATGCCTTCTCGACCGACGCGAGTGCCCGCAATTCTGCCAAGCCATCCCCCGCCGCCGCCTTCGCCTCATCATCCCGACGCAGCGCGACCAGTTCGTTCCCGGCACGCGCCAGCAACTCGGCGCGCAGATAGCGGTACACCTTGTTCGTCCCATCGATTCGCAGCAGACGGTCATGCAGTGCCACGGCCGAGCGGAAATGCTGCACCGACTCGGCATGCCGCTTCCGGTATGCCTCCACGATCCCCATTGCACGGTACACGCCAGTCATCGCATACACCAGATTCGTGTTCTGCGGATCGCCCGCCGACAACTCATCGAGCAACTCCGCCGCCTCCTGCGAGTGCCGCACCGACTCTTCATGCATTCCCGCCTGCCCTTCGGCCCATCCCACATTCGCCAATACCCCTGCCCGCATCCGCCTCGCGCCCAATCGCGCCGCTCCCTCCGGCAAACGGTCCAGCCACCCCAACGAACGCCGCTGATGCTCCAGCGCCACCATCGGTCTCTCGGACCCGTACAGCAACCCCAGGCTCAACTCGCATCGCGCCATTGCCATGAGTGCTTTCGTGTTCCCGCCTTCCGACGCCAGCACACTCTCCGCCAAACCCATTGACTTACGGTAAGCCGACTCAGCCTCCCCCGCCCGGGCCTCTTCGATAGTGCCCCCACCGGCTACCAGCATTGTCCCTACTGCCTCCCACCCTCGTGCCGCCGCCAGCGGCAACGAAGAATCCCGCGGCGCAGCCGCACTCAGCCGTTCCAATTCCTCGGTCGCACGGCGAGTCTCCGCCAAACCCGCGTCTTTCTCCCCTCCAAACCCGCCTGTGCTCGCCAATTGAATCTCCAACTCCGCCACCAACCGCCGCGCTTCCACCGAACGCCGCACGCCACCAGACATCGCCAAGGCTTTCCGATACAGACTTGCGGCCTGCTTTCGGTCCCCCAGATTCGGTGCATACGGATTCCCCAGTACGTCCCCTAACCTGCGATACCCATCCGCCACTTCCAGCCGCAGTCCGTCATCCGCCCCCGACTCCGCAGCCAGCCGGTCCAGATACTGTAGGGATCTCTCCACGCTGGTCCGCTGCAGCGCCGTCGATCCCGGCAACTGCAGCAACCCCGTATGCAGATCCGAAACCACAAATCGGGCAAACCCTCGCAATTCGTCGAACCGCTGCTGCGCCTTGCGGGCCTGCCACAGCGTCATCGCGGCACCCACGACTGCGGCCACTACCAGTAACGCCGATGCTCCCACCGCCCATCGGTTGCGCTGTACGAATTTCGCCGCGCGATACCCCCATGTCGCCGCCCGAGCCTTCACCGGACGTCCTTGCGAATACGCCTCCACATCCGCCAACATCTCCAGCACGGAACCGTAGCGCCGCTCCGGCTCCACCTCCAGCGCCTTGCCCACGATTAAACCCAGATCCCCAACAATCACCCGCCGGGCGCCCGCCGTTTCCCCAAACCGCGCTTCCAGCCCTTCGGCAAATGCCTTCTCCCCAGTCACCAACTCGTGCAGAATCGCCCCCAGCGCAAACACATCGCTTAACGTCGTCGCTGACTTGCCCCGCAGTTGCTCCGGACTCGCATAAGCCACGGTGAGAAAGGCATCCCCCGTCACCGTCCGCTGTGCGCGCTCCTGCTCACTCAGAAGCTTCGCCGTGCCGAAATCGAGCAGTTTCACCACGCCATCGGCCGTCACCAGAATGTTCGATGGCTTGAGGTCCCGATGCACCACCAGATGCTGATGCGCATAGGCCACCGCACCCGCAATCTGCCGGAACAAGCCCAACCGCTCCGCCTCGGTCAACTTTCGCCCGCGAATATATTCATCCAGCGGCACACCGTCGATGAATTCCATCGCCAGGTACAACTCACCGTCTTCGGTCACGCCGCCATCGATCAAGTGCGAAATGTTAGGGTGGCTCAAGTCCGCCAGAATTTGCCGCTCCTGCCGGAACCGCTCTCGCAACGGCCCGATTTCAAACGGCAGTCCCACCACCTTGATCGCGACCTTCTGCTCAAACTCCCCGTCGGCCCGCTCCGCCAGATACACCGCGCCCATCCCACCGCGCCCGATCATCTTCTGCAACCGGTATGCACCAAACCGACGCTCCGCGCGAGCCTGCTCTTCCGGAGCCTGCCATTCATCCGCCGCCCGCCGTGCGTCCACCAGCGTCAGCACTTCGGTCATCAACTCCGCATCGTGCCCGCACTTCTCACGCACGAACGCCGCACGGGAGCCTTCCGGCAATTCCCATGCGGCGTAAATGTATCCCTCGGTTTCTTTCCAGCGCTCTTGTGTCAAGATGCTCCTCCGTTAGGAGGCTATCTTACACTTCCTTCCGCCGGATGCGCATGATCCCTGCTGCCGCCAAGCCTGCGGCCAGCAAGTGCGCAGCCGCCGGCTCCGGCACATTGCCGTCACTGGCGTTCTGGAAATTGAGAGGATTCCCGCTCAGATTCTCGTAGGACCACGTCGTCCCATCCGGAACGATGATCCGATTCATGGTGACGGTGTTATACGCATCCACCCACCCGCCGCCGAAAACCGAACCCGAAACTTGCAGCGTGAGGCGGTTGACTTGCCCCGCGGTCGCCTGCACCATCGGTGTCCACACCCCCGAATGCGGCCCTGACATACAGGGCCCCGTGTTCCCGATGTCATCGCAGCGATTCGGCGAGAACCCGTGGGTATTGATGAAGATGGTGAACGGGCTGAAGTAGTCATAGTTCAGAACCATTCGGAATCCGGCCTCATAGGCTGCGGCAATATTCACGTCGTAGCCGATCTCCAGGATCAGGTTCACCTGTTGCCCCGGTGCGCCGCTCACCGTATATTCCACACTCCACTCCGATGTGGCATTATCACTTTCTCCGGCATACACTTTGTTCACGCCGAAGTCCGTGTACGCCTTGCTGCCGGGTTCCACCGATACCGGGCCGTTCAACGCTGGACACGTGTTGAATGGGAAAATGGCTTCTCCGGTCGTGGCACCGCAGGCCGTCGGGCCAAGGTGAGCGTTGACGTTCGCCGAAATATAGCTCGCCTGCGCAGGAGCCAGCAGAATTGCGCCTAGAACGGCGGCCGCGAAGCCCGGCGTGGCGAAGGCCAGCCGTATGGTTGGGTAAGTTTGCAAGATTCCTCCTCCATCTCCGGCGAGTGTCACCCGCCGTACGGAAGGGTTAGCGTAACTTTCCTCAAAAATGACTCACGCGATTGGTACTGAACGGTCCGTACCCTTCAGCCGTCGAAATAGCCACGCCCGGGCCAGATCCAGATCCCTGTCCACTGTGGCTTTCGACAACTGCAGGATTTCTGCCGCTTCTTCCGCCGTGCATCCCAGGAAATACCGCAACTCCACCACCCGCACCTTCCGTGCATCGAATGCCGCCAGTTCATCCAACGCCCGCCCCAAATCGAGAAATTCGTCGTGGTTCACCGATACCCACGGCAGATTCTCATGCAGCGGTACCCGCTGTAATGTCCCGCCCCGCTTCGAAGACAATCGCGCCCGCGCATGATCCGCCAATATCAGCCGCATCACCTGGGCCGCGAAGGAATAGAAGTGTTCCCGATCCTCCCAACTCAAACTCCGCTGCTGCACCAGCCGCAGGTACACTTCGTTCACCAGCGCTGTCGCCTGCACCGTTGGCGACGAGCCCTCCAACCGCTCCAGGCTCCCCGCAATCGCCCGTAGCCGGGGATAAATCAGAGGCATCAGGCGCCCCAGCGCCGTTCGGTCGCCTTCTCGCCACTGGCGCAGCAAGTCCGTGATTTCGCCCATAAAGGTAAGCACTAAGGATAACCGATCAACCGTTCCGCAGCCGCC
>CALFYN010000415.1 GCA_937952345.1 uncultured Acidobacteriota bacterium | reverse complement strand
TTGAGCGACGAGGCTACTGCTTCGAAGAGCTTTTCGAGGGCGTTGACGGAGGCGATGCGGCTGGAACTGCTGACGCCGCCGACGGTGGTGGAGCCGCCCGATCCGTTCGAAGGCGGGAAGGCGTTATCGCCGAGCTTGACGCGGATGGCGTTGACCGGGAGGCCGAGGGATTCGGCAACAACCTGGGCAATGATGGTACGGGTTCCGGTGCCGAGATCCTGGCTGCCGAGTTCAACTTCGACGGAGCCGTCGGGGTTGATCTTGCAGTTACAGGTGGAGGCATGGCCGGCGCCGCCCCAAGAGCAGATGCCGACGCCGAGACCGCGTTTGACGGGACCGGGGCCGGAGTCGCCACGGCGATGCCAGCGCTTGCTCCATTCGGCAAGTTCAGCGGCCTTTTTGAATTGCGAGACGTAGGTTTCGCGGCGCGGTTCGGGTGCGTATTCGATGTTCTTGACGAACACTTCGATGGGATCCATGCCGAGTTTGGCGGCGAGATCTTCGACCGCGGCGCAGGTGAGGAACGAGGCCTGCGGATGGTTGGGGGCGCGCCAGGCACGGAGCGGACCACCGTTGGTTTGTACCGCGGAGTGGTTCAGCCGGCGGTTGGGAATGTTGGTGATGACATACGGGATGGGGGGCATTGCACCGCCGCCCATGCCGCCCGTGGCCCACGAAGTGGACTCCCAGGCGATGATGGTGCCGTCTTTCTTGGCGCCCATCTTGATTTTGGCGAAGGCGGAAGGCCGGTTGCCGGCGATGTTCAATTCAGTAGCGCGATCGAGGAACGTTTTGACGGGACGGCCGCCGCTGGCTTTGGAGAGCCGCGCGCCTTCCACGCCCCAACGGTCGGAACCGAACTTGCTGCCGAATCCGCCGCCGATGTGGTCCTGGTGGACTTTGATGGCGGTGGCGGGGAGTTCGATGTTCTTGGCGAGATCGCCGCCGATGCCGGAGACGTTCTGCGTCGAGGGCCAGTAGGTGACCTGATCGCCGTTCCACTGCACGACCTGGCCGTGCGGCTCGAGGCAGCAGTGGGTGAGGACAGGGATGCCGTAGTGGCCTTCGTTGGTGACGTCGGCTTCCTTGAAGGCTTTGTCGGGGTCGCCGGTGAGTTGCTCGCCGGCTGGTTTGGCACGGCTGCCGACTTTGGAGATGTCCTCTTCTTTGACGACGTGAGGCAGCACTTCGTAGTCGATCTTGATGAGGCGGACGGCGTCGCGTGCGGCCTGTTCAGTGCTGGCGGCGACGACGGCGATTTCCTGGCTCTGCCAGTTCAGTTCGGCACCGGCGGCGGCGATGACACGGACCGCGGTGACGCCAGGGGCCTTTTCGGCGGCGCTGGTGTCGATGGAGCGGACACGGGCGTGCGCGTAGGGAGACGTCAGCAGCGCCGAATGGAGCATGCCGGGCTTATTGAGGTCGGAATTGTACTTGGCTTTGCCTGTGGACTTTTCCAGACCGTCGTGACGCGACAGGCGCTGGCCGATGGCCTTGCGCGTACTCATGGGGGGCCAACTGTAGTTAGGCATTCTTACCTCCCTTCAACGCCTTGGCGGCTTCGAGGACAGCTTTGCGGACGCCGACATAGGTGCCGCAGCGGCAGAGATTGCCGCCGAGTCCGGATTTGACCTGATCGTAGGTGGGGTTGGGGTTCTTATCGAGGAAGCCCTTGGCGGCCATAACAAAGCCGGGGGTGCAGTAGCCGCACTGCTGGCCGTCGTTGTTGACGAAGGCGGTGCTGAGCGGATGGGGCCGGTTGCCGGTGGAAATGCCCTCGATGGTTTGGATCTGCTTGCCCTGGGCATCGATGGCGAGCACTGTGCAGGAGTAGATGACTTTGCCGTTGGCGATCATCGTGCAAGCGCCGCAGGTGCCGCGGTCGCAGACGCGTTTGGCGCCAGTGATGTCGAGATGGTTGCGGCAGGCGTCGAGGAGGGTGACGCGGGGCTCGACGTTTACGTTGTGAACTTTACCGTTGATGTTAAGGGAGATGGGCACGGCGCCGGGGCCTTGCTTGGCTCCGTCAGCCTGTGCGGCTTCCGCTTCCTGTTCCGCTAAGAGCGCGCTGCCGAGAGCGCCGCTGGTCACGCCCACGCCACGGAAGAATCCGCGGCGTGAAAACCCGCCTTTAGGATGGGTTTTCTCGTCCAGTTCGTCGTGGTGCTTACTCACTGCTGACACCGTCCTTTCCTGTCTTTTCTTCGCGTACGGGCCGTTATCCGCGGGGAATGCAGACACGACCGGATTCTCTCATAAGAAGGCCGTGAAGATAACTGACTATATCAAATGATATGGAAAGGGGACAAGGCGCAGGAGTTGCAGCGATACGGCTGGGGCGGGCTCAGCCGCAGAACTGAACGATTTCGTCGCGTTGGACGGCCTGGCTGCGCGTGCAGCATTCGGCATAGAGAAATGTGAGCAGTTCCTTGAGGGCATCGGCATTGGCGCTGTACCAGAGGTAGGTGCTTTCGCGACGGACCTTCACGAGATCCTCGTTCTTGAGCTTCTCGAGGTGATGGGAGAGCGTAGACGGGGGAATGCCGAGTTCGGCCTGGATGTCGCCCACAACCATTCCCGTGGGATGTGCGCTGAGCAACAGACGAATGATGCGCAGCCGGGGCTCAGTGCCCATGGCGGCGAACATGTCGGCGTAGCGTGCAGTGTGATCTTCGGTGGCGGGAGAAACTTTCATAATTCTATTATAATCGAAGCAAGGAATTTATCCGATGTCCGTATTTGAACGTTATCTCACGTTATGGGTGGGCCTGTGCATGCTTGCGGGGCTCGCCATTGGCAAGGCTGCGCCAGCTTTGACGGATGCCTTGCGGAAGATGGAATTCGGCGAAGGGAGCCAGATCAATGTGCCGATTGCGGTGCTGATCTGGCTGATGATTGTGCCGATGATGATGAAGGTGGATTTCGCGGCGGTGCGCAATGTTGGGAGGAAGCCGCGCGGGCTGATGGTAACGCTGTTTGTGAACTGGCTGGTGAAGCCGTTTTCGATGGCGTTCGTGGCGTGGCTATTTTTCCGGCATGTGTTCGCGGATTTGCTGACGGCGGATGAGGCCTCGCAGTACATTGCGGGTTGCATCATTCTGGCGGCGGCGCCGTGCACGGCGATGGTGTTTGTGTGGAGCTACCTGACGGAGGGAGATGCGGCGTATACGCTGGTGCAGGTTTCGGTGAACGATCTGATCATGTTGTTCCTGTTTGCGCCGATTGTGCGGTTTTTAGTGAGTGGGGCATCGTCGCTGGAGGTGCCGTTCCTGGTGCTGCTGTATTCGGTGGTGGTGTTCATTGTGATTCCACTGGCGGCGGGGGTGCTGCTGCGGCGGCACTTCATTGCACGGCATGGGAAGGATTGGTTCGAGTCGCTGCTGCTGCCGCGATTCGCGCCGGTGAGCATGGTGGCGCTGCTGGCGACGCTGGTGCTGATCTTCGCGTTTCAGGCGGACAACATCACGGGGAAGTATCTGCATGTGGCGCTGATCGCTGTGCCGATTCTGCTGCAGGTGTACTTCAATTCGGCGCTGGCGTATGGACTGATGCGCGCGTTCCGAGTGGAGTACGCGGTGGCGGCGCCGGGAGCGCTGATCGGAGCAAGCAACTTCTTCGAACTGGCGGTGGCGACGGCGATTGCCTTGTTCGGGCCGGGATCTGGCGCGGCGCTGGCGACGGTGGTTGGTGTATTGATTGAAGTGCCGGTGATGCTATCGGTGTGCGGGTTCTGCAATCGGACGCGGCATTGGTTTCCTAAGGCAGCCGCGGCTGCCAAGTGAACCGCTCGATCCAGCGCATGGCGTGGCTGATGGCCTCCGGAGTGGGGGAGTGGCCCTTGTGGTGGTTGAAGTAGCCGATGTCATCGGATTTGCCGTGGAGGCGGTACACGGTGCGGGCGGCATTGACGTAGTGCCAGCTTTCGTTGCCGTCGTACTGATCGCCTCCGATTAAGAGGAAGGGCCGTGGTGCGATGAGGGCAAGGAGTTCATGCTGATCGGTGCCGGGGGGAAGCGATTGCATTTTTTCGCCGAGGTACCAGAAGTCATCGTAGTTCGACATCTTGAATCCGATGCCGCCTTCGCTGAAGACGACGTTGCCGATGCGGTCATCCATGGCGGCGGCATAGAGGGCCATCTTGGCGCCGAGGGAGTGGCCGATGATGGCGATGCGCTTGGGATCGGCATCGGGGATGGTGGCGATGTAATCGAGGAGGCGCTGCGCGTCCCACACCCATTTGCCCAAGCCAGTGGACTGGGGGTGGCGCAATGCGAGATTGGCGACGGCTTCGTCATAGCGTTCGCCGTAGCTTTCGCCGAACCAGCGGATGGCGATGGCGAGATAGCCGCGCTGGGCCGCGAGATAGGCGTAGGCTCGCACGGAGCCGGGCATGAAGGTGCGTCCGCCGAGGTTGCGGGCAGCGGGGACATCGACGTCGTAATAGGGCACGATGACTACGGGCAGCGGGGCGCGGGCGGCGTTCGCCGGGCGGAGGATGAGGATCTTTTCCCAGGAGTCCGGTTCGGTTTGCAATTCGAGGATTTGGCCTTGCAGGCCGCGATCGGAGTAGGTTTCGATGTGGCGGGCATTGGGGGCAGGAGGTGCGATGGCGGGGGCTCCGAGTATGGCGCGCCATTTGGAGCGAAGCGTGTTGCGCTTTTGCGCCCAGGATTGCGCGGTTTCGGAAGGGGCGAGGAGTGGCGTGAGGGTTCCGGTGGCGGTTTCAAAGCCCGCGGGCGGTTGCTGGTAAGGGCGGAACCAATCGGGGCCGGGAGCGGGATGTCCGGCCGGAGTGATGGTGCGGGCTACGCGGAATCCCGTATAGCGGCTCTTGTGGCCGGCGGGCATGGAGGAACGATAGCCGCGGCTCCAACCGGAGACTGTGGAAACGAACGAACCGCCGCGGATGGTGCGGGCGACACCATGCGACTGCTGCTGCACGGTGGCGGCGACGGGATCGAAGAAATCGTTGGTCCATTCCCACACGTTGCCCAGCATGTCGTACATGCCGAGTTTGTTGGGCGCGTGTGAGCCGACGGGCCGCGTACCTTTTTCGTTGACCAGCCGCACGAGGGGGCCGGTCTGCTTCGTGTTGCTGCTGCCGAGGTTGGCCTGTTTGGGATCGGCGCCCGGCAAGGCGGCTTCCCATTCGGCTTCCGTGGGTAGCCGGTAGCCGTTGCGGACGAGATCGGCATGGCCGGTGGCGAGATCGTAGACAGGCTGCAGATTTTCGCGCACGCTGCGCTGGTTGCAGTAACGGATGGCGTCCCACCAGGAGACGTTTTCGACGGGGCGTTGCGCGCCTTTGTAGATCGAAGGATTGACGCCGGCGACGGCTTCGTATTCGGCTTGGGTGACCTCGGTGGGCGAGAGGAGAAACTCGCCGGTGGAGATGCGAATGCTGATGCCGGTTTCGCCGTCGCTGACTTCGCGAGAGGACGCGGGGATGCGGACCAGATCCGCGGCCAGTGCGGCGCCCGCAGTGAGAGCGAGTGTTACTCCAAGCCTGACGAACCGGAAGTTTGCGCGGGCTCGGGCTTCCATTCCACGGTGTAGTTGAACCAGCCGATCATCATTTCTTCCCATGTCTGATCGCCCCATCTTACTTCCTTTGTGGGGTCGGGGTTGTATTTGTTGTTGGCGGAATTGTCGTAATGCGCCACGCACTCGATGCGGGCGCCTTTGGGTAGGGTCAATGGATCGGCGAATTGATAGGAGAGCTGCCAGCCGAAATCGTAGCGCGGCACGTTGAGAAGGATTTCGCGCCGGCCATCGGGATAGACGACGGTGTACTGAAAATCCTTGCCGCGGACGTGCATGTGGGGCATGAGGCTGGTGAGGCGAATCTCGTCGCGAACGACGTAAGACGCTTTCACTTCGTGTGCTTCGGCATGCGGGGGAATTTTGAGGCCGATGTTGAGGGCTCGACCGGTAAGGGAACGGTATTGCGGAGGGTTTTTGGCAAACTTCAGCCCGACGTAGCTTTTGTCTTTGACGGCGGTTCCGTTGGGCGTATAGTGCATCTGGAAGCGAAGGCGTGTGCCGGCGCGGACGAGGCGTGCGGTGCCCGCGGATAGTTGCAGGGGCGGATCGCCGGGGGCCCAACCGACGAGCAGGTTGCCTCCGGTGCCGGAGAGATTCTCCTTCGGGTCCTGCAGGAACACGATCATGTGATGGACCACGCCGCGCTTGTCCGGGCGGCATTCGGCAGCTTCAATCCAGGTGTCTTCCTGGAAATTGGTTTCGACGGTGAAGTATTTGTAGGGGACTTCGCCGGTTGCGGGGACTTCGAATTCCTGGCCCAGGTCGAAGACGACATCGGGTTTTCCAATGGCCCAGCCTGGCTCGAAATGCGGCGGAGGCGGCAACTCTTTGGGATTGCCTTCGGGAGCGCCGTTATCGGCCCAGGCTACGATGGTTTCGATTTCATCCCCGCTGAGACGGCGGTCATTGGAAAAACGGCCATGGGCGGGATCGGCAAGCCAGGGTGGCATCTTTTTGGAGAGCACCGCGGCTTTGATTGCCTTGGCCCAGGGACGAGTTTCCTTGTATGTGGTGAAAGCCATGGGAGCTGCTTCGCCCGCGCGGTGGCATTCGACGCAACGGTTGTTGAGAATCGGCGCCACGTGCCGGCTGAAATCGGGTTTGGCCGGCGCGCTCCAAAGAGCGGCGGAAGCAGCGGCGGAAGCAGCAGCGGCAACGGTGATGCCGCGAACAATGGATCTCCACATACTGATGGTTCCCCAGT
>CALFYN010000414.1 GCA_937952345.1 uncultured Acidobacteriota bacterium | reverse complement strand
GCGCGATTTCCACCGCGCTATGCAAGAAAGATCTGCTCATTGCTTCGATTAGAGCTCCGCGATGTACACGATGAAGTGTTTGAACAGGAACAGGTTCGGCTCCCCGTCGCGCGTCAGCCGGATGAACGCCGCATCGTAGTATTCAATCGTTCCTTCCACCTCTTCCCCGTCCACCAGCTTCACCCGCACGGGCGCCTTGCTGTCGATCAGAGACTTGAGGTACTTCGGCTCTTCGCCCGTCTGTTCTTGTGGCTTTTGTTTTTTGGTTGGAATGGGTGCGGGCATTGCGTGTCACCTATGCGCTACTCATAATATCCGCTGCGTGTCGCCGCCCGCAAATCGCGCCGCGGCAACTCCACGCGAATCGTATGGAATTTCTCCTTCGTAACCGGAATGTTTCGCGGATAATAGCCGATCAGATATTGCGTCCGCAGATCCTTCAAAATCTCCGCCAGCGCCGCATCCAGTTCCGCCCCCACCGTCGGCGTGAACAACCGTCCACCCGTGCTCTGCCCCAACGTCGTCAGCGCATTCTCCCCCCCGATATTCCGCCCCGCATCGTTCAAAATCGGCATCAGCAGCAGCGAATAGATCGGAGCATCCACCATGTGCGCCGCCTTCAGCGCATCGTGATACCCATAGTGGCTCGTCGTATCCCCGCCATCCGTCACAATCAAGATCACCCGCCGCCCTTCCCGCGATTCCAGGCTCTGCGACGCCAGGTAGATCGCATCGTACAGCGATGTCCCCGCTTCCGCCTTCAACGGCTTCACCCGGTTCTCAATCTGCTGAATCCGCCGCGTAAACCCAGTGTGCTGGCTCACATCATGATTGAACGTGAACAGCGACGCCTCATCCCGCGGATTCCCCTCCTGAATCACCGCATGCAAAAAGCGTTTCAATGACGCCGTGGCAAACTTCAGGTCCTTCGCAATCGACGCGCTCGTATCCAGCAACACCGCAATCGACAGCGGCTGCTCCGTGTATCGCTCAAACACCGCGATCTCCTGCGGCACCCCGTTGTCGGTAATCGTAAAATCGCTCTTGTCCAACCCGCCGATCAGCGTCCCGTTGAAATCCTTCACCGTCGCCAGCAGACGCACCAGCTTCACTTCCGACCGGAACACCGGCGGCGGAGCCTGTCCCTGCCCCAGCACGGGAGAGAACGCAATCAGCGCGAGACTACAGAGTCGTCCCATTCTCCCTCCACCCACACTTCCCCATCCTCGAAGTATTCCTTCTTCCAGATGGGCACGGTTCGTTTCAGCCGGTTGATGCCCTCCAAAGCCGCGTCAAACGCAGCCTTCCGATGCGGCGACGTCACCACCACCACGACACTCGCTTCGTTGATCTCCATCCTGCCCAGCCGGTGCACCAGCGCGATCCGCGAAATCGCATGCGCCGCCGCGATCTCCCGCCCGATCTGCGCCAACACCGCAATCGCCATCGCCTCGTAGCACTCGTAATCGAGATACCGTGTCTTGCGCCCCTTCGAGTTGTCGCGCACCACGCCCTCGAACGTCACAATGGCCCCATCGCAGTTCTGCAACAACTCCCGCCGCACGGCCTTTTCATCGATCGGATCGCGCGTCAGCGCAAAGAAATGCCCCTCGGCATCGCGAATCTCGTGCGTGTACCCGCCCG
>CALFYN010000413.1 GCA_937952345.1 uncultured Acidobacteriota bacterium | reverse complement strand
AACCGGCTGCGGCACCCACGAAAGCTCGCCGGGAGAGGTTCATATTGCTACTCCCACCAGCGGTGAATCGAGAAGCACTCGATGAACTGGGCAGGCGTGCACTCCGGCACGACGGCGGAGGCGATGCGAGTGTGGAGAAGATTCCATGTCAGTGGTATGACCACTTGATCTTCTATCACAGCCGAATTTCGCCTGTCAAGCGGTTATTCGCCCATGCCTGCCCATATTGGTCAGTCCAGAGAGGACGTGTACATCGTCGGGAAAGTGTAGGACGATAGGTGAGGAGGAAAGCTAACCCGGGTTCATGCGCATCACGACCGCTCAAACTTTGTTCGAAGAGATGCTGAATCGCATCCAGACCGGCGTTTGGCCCGTTGGGAAGACGATTCCGAGCGAACGTAGTCTGATTAAGGAAATGGACGTCAGCCGAATCGCGTTGCGCGAGGCGTTATCGATGCTCCGTTCCCTGGGGGTGCTTGATACCGGACATGGCCGGAAGTCCATCGTACGCGCTGTGGGCTCGGAATTGCTCGACAGGATTCTGCCTGTCGTGATTTCTATGGAGCCGACCAGCGGATACCAGCAGGTGTTCGAAATTCGATTAGCCATTGAGGTTCCGGCGGCGGGATTGGCCGCGTTGCGCCGTAGCGCTGCCGATCTGGCCGTTCTGGCCGGACTCGCGGACAGATTCGCCCAACAAGACGATGTGGATGTTGGGCACTACCCGCGCACCGATCTCGAGTTTCACCTCCAAATTGCGCGCTCTACAAATAACCCTCTATTCACTGCACTGTTCAACGTGATCTCTCGCTACGTCATCGAGGTCCAACAGCAGAGTTGGGGCACAAGCGTGCCTATTGCGTGGGAAAGGGCAAAGCGGTCTCACTTTGCCATAGTCGACGCCATCCGCGATCGAGATCCGGATCGCGCGCGGGTTGAGATGGAGGCACACCTTCGCTATACGGCGACGTTGGTGCCGTCCGCGCGGCGCGCTTCAAATTCAGCCAGCTGACTCACTCGGGCACTGATGGGCAAACCGGCCCAAACTAAAGGGTGATCCTGGTCTGGTCTGTCCATTCTTCACCGTCGAGCAGATCCAGTTGTCGAGGTTGCAGTCTGATTCTGGCGTTGGTGTAACTGCAGGGCATTCCTCAGCGGACGACCTTGCCGTTCAGAACCACTGAAACGGGCTGGATGTCCTTGATGCCATCCTCGGGGACGGTGAGGTAGTCCCGGTCGATGATGACGAAGTCGGCCAGTTTGCCGGCTTCGATGGAGCCGCGTTCCTTTTCGGCCATCTGCAAGGTGGCGGCCCAAATGGTGTACATGCGGAGCGCATCCTGGCGGGAGATGCGTTCTTCGGGGAACAGGACTTCGCCGTTGGTCATGCGGCGCGTGACGGCGGTCCACATCCCCTGAAATGGATTGTAGGGATTGACAGCGTTGTTCTTGTCGTGACCGATCATGTGGTCGCTGCCGCCGACGAGGATGACGCCTTTGTCGCGGTAGGTCTTCAAGGGGATGAAATAGCGGAGCCCGTTGCCGGGGAAAACCTTCTTGAGGGCTGGGCCATCTTTGTACAGCCACGCTGGCTGCACATCGGCAGGCAGGCCGAGTTTCGCCAGACGCTCGATGGCTTCGGGGGATTGAAAGCTGGCGTGCATGAGGTGCGAGCGGGTAGGGGCGATGGGCTTTTGTACGTTGAGCGCTTCGAAGCAATCGAGCAAGGCGTCGATGGCTCCGCCGCCCTGGCTGTGCGCGGTGAGTTGCCAGCCGCGGTCGCGCGCGGCGGTCATGATGGCCAGCAGCTTCGGAGGATCAAGGAATAGCTGGCCACGGGAGTCGGGATTCGATTGCCCGTAGAGCTGTTTGCCGAATTCACCGTAAGGGGCGCGCTGGAAGGCGGTGCCGATGGTCATTCCCCCGTCGAGTGTGACCTTGAAGGTGCCGAAGCGGAGCCAGTCCGAGCCCGCCGGGCCGGGCTGGTAAGGGGAATTCTTGATTTTGGCAACGACCTGTTCCGTGGGGCCGGAGGAATCGATGCGCCACGTCATGACGACCCGCAGAGGGAGTTGATTCGCGCGGGCGAGTTCCTGATAGAGACTGATGTCGTCGTCGCCCACGGCGCGGTCGCCGATGGCGGTGAGTCCGGCGTCGACATAGCGGTTGAGCTGCTCCTTGAGCGCGGCGAGTTTGTCGGCACGGGGCAAAGGCGTGGACGAGCGCAGGCCTTTGAGGAGCCGATTGGCGTTGCGGAGGATGCCGTTAGGCTCACCCTTGGCATCGCGGCCGATTTCGCCGCCCGGGGGATTGGGGGTGTTGCGATCAATGCCGCTCATTTTGAGGGCATAGGAGTTGACGACCCACACGTAGCTGGCATCGAAGCCGACGGGGTGCTCGGTGAGCACGTCAAGCACCTCGCGGGTGGGCATGCGCATTTCGGCCAGCCGCGTGGGGAAGGTGCGGGGCACCACGATCCACTCGCCCTTGGGAGTGGTGGCGGCGCGCGCCTTCAGGAACGCTTGGACGGCCGCAAAGGAATCAAGGGGCGGGAGCTTGGCTTTGTACTCGGAGGCGCCAGCTCCGGCGGCGTGAACGTGGGCGTCGATGAGGCCTGGCAGGACCGTCCGGCCCTTGGCATCGATGACCTTTGTTGCCGCCGTGCGCTGTTTCAGGATGGCGTCGTTCGAACCGGTGGCGGTGATGCGATTGCCGGTAACCGCGATGGCTTGGGCCACGGTAAACTTGCCATCCACGGTGAGCACTTTGGCGTTGTGAACAATGAGATCCGCGGCAAAGGCGGGTAAGGACAGCAGGAAAAGGAGTAGCACTGGATTATTTCTGTTCTCCGCCTTCGGGGCGGGTTCCGGATTCTTTCCACTTCACCAGGTCGGCGAAGGCATTCATGGTTTCCCGCGGCGTGAAGGTGCAATGGCCGTTGCGGCTGACGAAGCGCTGGACAAAGTTGGCGTCGCCTCCATTGAGGTGCAGCAGATCGGTGTAGCCGTTGACGGACCAGGCCGGCACAAGCGGGTCATAGACGGTGTGCAGGGAAAGGATGGGGTTCTTCGGGGAGGCCGTCGGGGTGTAGTATTTCTTGAGGTAATCGACGGCTTGGGGGGCGGCGGCATAGCGTTTGACGCCGCGGTTGATGAGGCCATCGTCGGGGGTGCCTTGGTAGAGCGTGTTGCGGTTGTCGAAGGGGTTGCCTCCGGCACGCACCATCATCTCTTTCTGGATGGCGGCATAGAAAGCGATGACCTGGGCCATCTCGAGATCGCTTTGGAAGCCGGCGAACTTCTGCATGGCCATGAGGCGGTCCGGGTATTGGGTGGCTTCCTTCTGAATGCGCTGCACGAGGTCGAGCGGGTTCATGACATCGTCCGTGATTTCGACAGGGGAGCCGATCATGCCGGGGAAGTAGTAGTCATAAATAACCAGCGTGTCGAAGAGGCGGCGCTGGAACATGGAGTGGGATGGGGCGATGGGGCCGCACATCTGCAATGCGGCGTCGTAGGCATCGGGGTAGGATTCGGCGAGGGCGAGCGTGATGGTGCCGCCCATGGAGTGGCCAGTGACGTAGGTGCGCTTCGGTTTGCCGTATTTGGAAACGAAGTGCTTGCGCAGGGCCTCCGTGTCCTCGATGGCTTCCTTGACGGCCCATCCGCCCTTGCTATAGCCGGATTGCGCCACGGCGTAGCCGAGGTCGAGGAAGGCTTTGAGGGTTTCGCTGGGCGCTTTGTCCTTCTGGAATTTTCCAGGGGATGGGCTGTAGCCGTGGCAGTAGACTACGAGCGCGCCGTTGAAGTTGGCGGGGATGTCGATGCGGTATTCGGCTTCGCCGAGCTTGCCGGTTTCGACTCCCTCGACGGGAGCGGCTATGGGCGGGCCTGCGGTGCGCTTGGCGAGGAAGACACCCTTCATGTTGCGAGGCCCGTTGAAGGTGCCCTTCAGTTCTTCGCCTTCGGGGACGGCTTTGACATCGAAGACGTATTTTCCCACCAGGAACTGGAAGGAGACGCTGGGATTGCCGAAGACGGCGTTCCTGACAGGGCCGGAGCCGAGTGGGCTGTTGACCTGGCCGGTGAGATCGGCGCCTTCGTGCTTCAGTTGCGCGTCGAGTTTCAGCGGTTTCTTGCCCTCGGGAGTGGCAGTGACATCCCATTTCCCAGTCAGGTTGTACTGCGCCCATGCGCCCGTGGTCAGCGCAAGCAGCAACAGCGCGGATTGCAACATCATTTTGGCCCTCTTTCGTTAATGATACGATAGGGCGACCGGCGCGGACTGCGGTCCGCGGGGATGTCATTCGGGGAGGTTGGTCATGCGTTTTTTGCGGTTGTTTGCGTTAGCGGCGCTGAGCCTGGGACTGCTGGTTGGGGCGCAGGGAGGGGCCGGGAAGAAGGCCGCCAAGGCCGCCGCGAGCGCGCCGAAGGAGTTGGTGGATATTAATTCGGCCACGGCGGATCAACTCAAGGCGATTCCGGGAATTGGGGATGCCTATTCGAAGAAGATTATCGACGGGCGGCCCTATCGCGCGAAGAATGAACTGGTGTCGAAGAAGGTGCTGCCGGAGAGCGTGTACGAGAAGGTGAAGGATTCCATCATCGCCAGGCAGGCGGGAAAGAAATAGCGGCGCACACGCTATCGGTATAGCCCCTTGATCTGATTGCGGCGGATGAGGAGGAGATCGGAGAAGGCCCGCAATCCGCTCATCAGGCCGACGCGTGTTCCTTCCACGTTGGCCCAGCGTACAGGCACCTCTACCGTTTTGAGTCGATGGCACTTGGCGATGAACAGGTCTTCCACATCGAAGCCGAAACCGTCCAACTGCTGGCGCGGGAAAATGATCTCCGCCGCCTGTTGATGGAACAGCTTGAAGCCGCACTGGGTGTCGAGAAAGGGGAGTCCGGTGAACAGACGCATGACGAAGTTGAAGAAGCGTCCGGAGATTTCGCGGCCCATCGGCTGGTGCACGGAGACAAGGGAACGGTCGACGGCCCGTGAGCCGATGGCAACCATGGCGGATTGATCCTCGGCGGCGCGCAGCAATTTGTCGAGTTCTTCAATGGGGGCGCTGAGGTCGGAATCGGTGATCAGCCGCCATTCGCCGCGCGACTCCTTCATGCCGTGGCGGACGGCGTATCCCTTGCCACGATTGCCGGGATTCCGCAGCAAGCGGATGGCCGGATTGCGCGCGGCATATTGCTCGACGAGCGCGGCCGTGCCGTCGCGGGAGCCGTCGTCAACGACGACAATTTCCAGAAACTTCCACCGGCGCTCGCCGGTGAATTGAACAATACGGTCCAGAGAAGCGGGGAGACGCTTCTCTTCGTTGTATGCGGGGATGACGATCGATAGCGATATCAAGAGTCGTTTGCCGGATTCGTGAAGGGTGCGAGAACATTGTAACAGTGAGCACAACCAACGATCCATCGGGAGGCCGCGCGGCGGGATTTGAACTGTTCGTGGCCTTGCGGTACTTGCGGGCGAAACGGAAGCAGGCGGTGATTTCGATCATTACGGGAATCTCCGTGTTGGGGATCGCTGCCGGGGTGATGGCGTTAATCATTGCTTTGGCCATCAATAACGGGTTCCGCAATTCGCTGGAGCGGACGCTGCTGGGCGCGCGCGCGCATGTGAGTATTCTCGAAAAGGAGCCGTTAGAGGGGATCAAGAATTGGAGGGAGATTCAGAAGCGCCTGCTCGCCTTGCCGCATGTGAAGTCGGCGGCGCCGAGTTTGTACAGCACGGTGTTTTTTGCCGGGCCATTGCGGGCCGAGGGGGGCGTGCTGAAGGGTATCGACCTGGCATCGGAAACCAACCGGGCGGATGTCGTGCGGAACCTGAAGCAGGGCGACATCAGCCAGTTGGATAACCCGGGGGGAGTGCCGGGCGTCATACTCGGGTCTCGATTGGCGGAGATTACGGGTATGACGATGGGCAGCCGGGTGAAGGTGATCAGCCCGCAGGGGGATATGACTCCGTGGGGTATGCGGCCGTCTTATTACGATTACCGGGTGGTCGGAATTTTCGAGTCGGGCTTCTATGAATTTGACCGGGCGTGGGCTTTCACCTCGATGCGGAATGTGCAACGGGTGTTGAACGTTGGCGATGTGGCCAATTCGATTGAGGTGAAGGTCGATCCGGTCGAGAAAGCGGCAGAGGTGGCGCTGGCGGCACGGAAGGTGATCGGCAAGGAGTTGGACGCTTCGCACTGGATGGAGCAGAACCAGCAGGTATTGGGGGCGTTGCGTCTGGAGCGGATCGCGAGTACGATCACGATCGGGCTGATCCTGCTGGTGGCGGCGCTGAACATTTTGATCTCGTTGGTGATGATGGTCATGGAAAAGCAGCGGGATATCGCGTTGCTGCTCTCGATGGGGGCGCGGCGGGAACAGGTGCGTCGGGTGTTCTTGTGGCAAGGCGTGCTGATCGGGGGCGTGGGGGCTATGCTGGGGCTGGTGGCCGGATACGGCTTGAGCTACATCGCGGGGCATTACGAATTGCTGCGTCTGGATGAACAGGTGTACATGCTGCGTTCGGTGCCGTTTGAGCCGCGGTGGTGGGACGGATTGTGGGTGGCGGGGGTGGCGGTCGGGGTGAGCTTGCTGGCGACATTGTATCCGGCGCGGAGTGCGACGCGCATCCTGCCGGCCGAGGCCTTGCGGTACGAGTAGAACCGCGGAATTGTTCATTCTCTCTTCTAGCCCCTACAGTTGCTGACCGATAAGGAACGGGAGGATAGTGTCTCCCGTGCGAATAGGCCAATCGATTACCGGACTCCTGGCGGCGGTGGCATTACTGCCGGGTGGGGAGGCGTCCCGGCAGCAGGCTTGGATGGAACAGGTGCCGCTGCTGAGGCGGGTGATGCAATTCGTGGAATGGCC
>CALFYN010000412.1 GCA_937952345.1 uncultured Acidobacteriota bacterium | reverse complement strand
GAACGTCTGGTTGTTGCCAGCCACATCGGAACAGGCAATCCTTGGCGAAATCTTCAACAGCAGTAACTCCTATCCCAAATCATGTGCGTCGGTGTTCCGGAAGTGAATCCTCGCACCGCCATCCCGACATTGTAGGGGGTATCGCGTTTCCGGCATGTCATGATTCCGTCAGGTTTTGGTGAAGTTATCCATGTCCTGCCCTTGGCTCAGAAGCTGTAGGCTGCATTCTTACAGTACGTCTCGAAAGGAATGCCGGTTGTGTCTTGCGATCTGCCTATGAGCCGCAAGAGGAGGCCCCAAAGCAACGTCCGATTGACCCTTAGTTGACCGGTATCTTTCGCCGGAATACCTGTAGCGGAGACAACAGTCGGCCGATAGACGGGGTGGTATGACACCGATATTGAGACGTATGCCGATTGTTGTGCTGATCATGGCTTCCATCGCCGGAGGTCAGACGATCAGCCGTGTCGCGGGAACCGGATCGTCAGGGTTCTCCGGGGACGGTGGCCAGGCGCTGGCCGCGCAGTTCAATAGCCCGCGCGGGGTTGCCCAGGATGCCAATGGCGACCTCATCCTGGTGGATAATGTCAATGACCGCGTGCGAAGGATCACCCCTGCCGGCATTGTGAGCACGATTGCCGGCACGGGCAACATTTTTCAGGATGCGCCGGACAACAGCGCCGCCACCAGCACATTCTTTTGGCGCCCTTCGAGTGTCGTGGTGCATTCCTCGGGAGCGGTCTACGTATCCGATACGTTGCGCGATGTGGTGCGGCGCATCAATCCAAACGGTACGGCCACGATTGTCGCCGGGACACAGAACGCGCTTTCCGACAATAACGGGCACGGCGGCCCGGCAACGCAGGCGAAGTTGAGTTGGCCCCGGGGACTGGCGCTCGACAACGAGGGAAACCTATATATCGCAGATTCATTGAACCACGTAGTGCGGAAAGTCACGCCAGGCGGGACAATTCTGAATGTCGCGGGTGTTTTCAAGGAAGAGGGCTATAACGGAGACAACATCGCCGCGACTGCCGCGAAACTGACGGGACCGATCGACGTGGCCGTCGACGGTGGAGGCAACCTGTACATCGCGGAAGGAAACGCCAATCGGGTGCGAAAGGTTAGCCCGGTCGGGATCATTACGACTTACGCCGGAACCGGAGAGTTTGGTTTTTCCGGAGACGGAGGGCCGGCAGCATCGGCCAAGCTTTCCTGGGTGGAGTACATCGCGGTCGACCGTGGTGGAAATCTGTATATCAGTGACCAAACGAACAACCGCATCCGCAAGGTGACGCCGAATGGAACGATTCAGACCATCGCCGGCACTGGCGCATTGGGCAACAGTGGTGACGGCGGCAATCCGCTGAGCGCCACGTTCGGCGGTCTCGGCGATATCTTCCCGCTCCCGAACGGCGATCTGTATGTAGTCGACCGTGGGAATCATGTGTTGCGAAAAATAATCTACAACTGCAACTACAGCTATTCTCCGGAGGTAACGTATTTCGATTCTGGTGCCGGCGCAGGCGCTGGTACAGTGAACGCCAGCGCTGGTTGTGTATGGAGCCCGTTCAGCAATTCCGCATGGCTTGCGACTACAGGTTATCAGCCCGGGTCCGGCACGGTGCTCTTTACCTTGGCCGAGAATCAGACCGGCTACGAAAGGACGGGGTTCATTTATGCAGGCGCCGCGCAGAGCCAGGTCGTGCAGCGGGCGACGCGGCGTATCTTCGATGATGTGCACCCCAGCGGCGTCTACTTCGATGCCGTCAATGTGCTGCAGAGCATGGGGATACCGGGAGGGACGGCAACGAACCCTTTGCGGTATTTTCCAGATGAAGCGATGACGCGTAGCCAGATGGCGGTGTTCATCGTTCGCGCCATCTACGGCAACGACAACTTCAGCTATGTGGGAACACCTTTCTTCAACGATGTTCCCAATACTCATCCGCAGTTTAAATGGATTCAGAAGCTGAAGGAATTGGGGATCACGTCGGGCACCAGTTTGAATCCGCCGCTGTTCTCCCCGGACTGGGCGGTGAACCGCTATCAGATGGCGAAGTTTCTGGTGTCAATGGTCTATCCCGAAGGCCACGATTTCGGTCTGCCGCCGGTGCGGTACTTCGACGATGTTCCGCCGGATCATCCTTTTTACCGCTGGATTCAAGAATTACGCCAGATTGGCGTGACGCTGGGAACCTCCTTTACACCGCCGCTGTTCGGTCCCGACCCGAATGTCAGCCGTGGCCAAATGGCGTTGTTCATTCTGCGAGCCATCAATCCGCTGTTCATGCCGGCCGGAACGCCGTATCTGATGAGCGTATCCGTGCTGGGAACAGGTGACTCACTGACCATCGCGGTAAGCGGCCAGAATACCCACTTCGACTCTACCTCAGTCCTGAACATGGGACCGGATATTACGATGAATTCGGTGCAACTGATCAGCAGCCAGCATATTCTGGCGAACATCACGGTTTCGCCGTCGGCGAGGAAAGGGCCACGCCCTGTAGTGGTTCGCACCGGATCAGAGGATGCATTCAAGCTAAGCGCATTCGTCGTGCCGTAGTTCGCGATAGCGGGGAGCACCTCCAGCCATAGGGTTGCACCTGATCTTACACTTGCGGACGGGGTGTGTGGTTTGGGCTTCCACGTGCTGTGTAAAACAAAGCACTTCGACCCACGGAGGTTCTATGTCCCGGCAGGAACCGGCATCACTTCGCTATGTCCTTCCGATTTTGCGGATTGCCATTGGATGGCACTTCCTCTACGAAGGCCTTGTAAAACTGATCTACTCCGGGTGGAGTTCCGCCGGGTACTTGCAGTCCAGTACGGGGCCGTTTGCCCCTGTGTTTCAGGCCTTGGGCAGTAACACCACAGTGACAGCCGTTGTTGATTTTCTCAACATATGGGGCTTGATTGCCGTAGGACTGGGGTTAATGCTGGGGGTTTTCACCCGCCATGCCTCCATTGGGGGCATCGTGCTGCTCGCACTCTATTATCTGGCGAACCCACCGCTCTTCGGACTGCCGACTGCGGCCAGCGATGGCAGCTATCTCATCGTCAATCGGAACCTGATCGAAATGTTGACACTGGCCTTCTTCGCAGCCTATCGCCCACAAATGGACGAAGTGGCTCTGGCATCAAGAAGGCAGGTTCTGGCGACGGCTGCGGGACTACCCGTTCTGGGTGTGTTTCTGCTGGCGGTTCTGCGGAAGCATGGATATCGCAGTTTTGAGGAGATGAATCTTCGGACTCACCCAGGGGCAAGAAAGGTGGCAGTGGCCACTCCCACCATCCGCAGTTTTCAATTCTCTAAGGTGAGCGACTTGCGTGCACGGCCGCCCAGGGCGCGCATCGGGAATCTGGAACTCAGCCGCATGATTCTCGGCGGCAACCTGATTGGCGGCTGGGCGCACGCTCGCGATCTGATATATGTCTCCAAGTTGGTGAAGGCTTATCATCACCGGGATAAGGTGTTCGAAACCTTTGCCCTGGCCGAATCCTGCGGCGTGAATGCCATCCTCACCAATCCGATTCTCTGCGAGACCATCAATGACTATTGGCGCAACGGCGGGAAGATTCACTTCATTTCCGACTGCGGCGGCAAGGATGTGCTACAGATGATCCAACGTTCCATCGACCGCGGCGCGGCCGCATGTTACATCCAGGGCGCCGTCACCGACAAACTGGTGAAAGAGGGCAACTACGATGCTATCGCCAAAGGGCTGGACCTGATTCGCAAGAATGGTATTCCGGCGGGTATCGGAGCACATGAGCTATCGACAGTCCGCGGTTGCGTAAGGCAGGGGCTTCAACCCGATTTCTGGATGAAGACTCTTCATGAATGCAATTACTGGTCGGCCCGTAAGGATGAGCAGCACGATAACATCTGGTGCACGGAGCCCGATGAGACCGTGGCTTTCATGAAGGAAAGGCCCGAGCCATGGATCGCGTTCAAGGTGCTGGCAGCTGGCGCGATCGATCCGAAGCGCGGTTTCCGTTACGCCCTCGAAAGCGGTGCGGATTTTCTGTGCGTCGGGATGTACGATTTTCAGATCGTGGATGACGTGAACCTGTTCTGCGACGTGTTGAACAAGGGGTTGGTACGCAGCCGCGAGTGGCGCGCGTAGAAGACCTAACCAGCCAGTTCAGCGAGATCATCAATCCAATAGTCCGGCTGGTAGGCGGCCATTTCTTCATGATTGCCGTACCCCCAACTCACGGCGCAGATGCGCACGCCGGCGGCGCGTCCGGCCGCCATATCAGTGGCCGCGTCGCCGACCATAAGAACCTGATCGGGGGGCACTCCGAAGACTTCCAGCGATTTGTGAATCACGTCGGGAGCTGGTTTTGCGGGAAAACCATCGGTACCCTGCACATGGTCGAAGTGTGGCAGCAGGCCAAACAATTCAAGCACCGATCGCACGGTTGGCGTAGATTTTGTCGTCGCCGTGGACTTGCGCCCCCCAATGCGTGCCATTGCCTCCAGGACTCCGGGGTAGAGTTTCGTGGCCGTGTGCTGCCTGCCCAGGTATATCTTGCGGTAATTGGCAAGCAGCATCTGCTTCTCTTCTTCCGTGACGTCGGGGATAAGATCCTCGAAGAGATCAAAAAGATGATAACCGATGTAGCGGCGCAGATATGCCTCGTCGACGACCCGAGCCCGCGTGCCGTCCAAGGCCTCGCGCACGGCACCGCAGATATCGGCGGCGGAATCGACCAGTGTGCCGTCGACGTCGAAGAGATAAACGGGATACTTCGGAATCACGCGGGTTGTGGGCCGGCGCCTTCCATCAGACCGGGGACACGAAGACCGCCTTCGGGCCGTACCGCAGGTTGAGATTTTCCGTCACCGGATGTGCGCACGGGTCCAATCGGTTCACCGTCAATCAACAGCCTAACCTGATGCGCATCGAGCACTTCGCGCTCCAGCAGCGCTTCGGCTACACGGACCATCGCTTCCCGGTGATCTTCGATGATGGCCCGAGCGCGGTCGTAGCCCTGCTGGACGAGCATTCGCACCTGGTCGTCGATCTTCATCGCTGTCGATTCACTGTAGTCCCGATGCGTGTTAATCTCGCGGCCAAGGAAGATCTGTTCGTCCTTTTTGCCGAAGCTCAATGGGCCAAGTTCGCTCATGCCCCACTCACAGACCATCTTGCGAGCCAGTTCCGTGGCGCGTTCAATGTCGTTGCTGGCACCGGCGCTCTTCATGTGGCAGAAGATCTCGTCGGCGATGCGGCCAGCCATGCCGACCGCGATCTGCGCCTCAGCCTGTTCCTTGGTGTAGTCTACCTGGTCGCCCTCCGGCAGGAACATGGTAAGTCCAAGAGCCATGCCGCGGGGGATGATGGTGACTTTGTGCAACGGCACAGCCTGCGGGATCTTAGCGGCTACTAGCGCATGTCCGGCTTCGTGATAGGCGGTGTGTTTCTTTTCTTCGTCACTGATGATGCGGCTCTTGCGCTCCACGCCCATCAGTACTTTGTCCTTCGCCATCTCGAAGTCGATCATGGTTACAACTTTGCGGTTCTGGCGAGCGGCAATCAGAGCCGCTTCATTGACAAGATTCGCCAGATCAGCCCCAGCAAAACGAGGCGTACCACGGGCGATGACGCTCAAATCGACATCGTCGCCCAAGGGGATCTTCTTGGTGTGAACCTTGAGGATGCTCTCGCGTCCGCGCACGTCTGGCAGATCCACCACTACACGCCGATCGAAACGACCCGGACGAAGCAGTGCGGGATCAAGAACGTCGGGACGGTTTGTGGCTGCAACGAGAATGACACCCTCGTTTGACTCAAAACCATCCATCTCCACGAGCAACTGGTTCAATGTCTGTTCACGCTCATCGTGTCCGCCGCCGAGACCGGCCCCGCGGTGGCGTCCGACGGCATCGATTTCATCGATAAAGATGATGCAGGGCGCGTTCTTCTTGCCCTGTTCGAAAAGATCGCGCACGCGGCTGGCACCAACACCGACGAACATCTCCACGAAATCGGAACCGGAAATGGAGAAGAACGGAACGTTGGCTTCGCCTGCGATGGCGCGCGCCAGCAGCGTCTTACCAGTACCTGGTGACCCAATCAGCAGAACACCTTTCGGGATTCGTCCGCCGAGCTTCTGAAACTTGGCCGGCTCGCGCAGAAACTCGATGATTTCCTGGAGTTCTTCCTTGGCCTCATCGACACCGGCAACGTCTTTGAAAGTGACTTTCTTTTGTTGTGAGGAATGCAACCGCGCACGGCTCTTGCCGAAGGAAAGGGCTTTGTTGCCTCCGCTCTGCATCTGGCGCATCATGAAAATCCAGAAAGCCAACAAGAGCACAAAGGGAACCACGTTCATGAGGATCGAAACCCAGTTGCTGGTACCCGCCTCCTTGATCTCCATCCCGACATTCTTGTCGCGGAGTTGCTTGTACAGGTCCGGGTAGTTCAGCGGAACCGTGGTTCGGAACTGATTGTCGTCCTCAAGTTCACCAGAAACATCGTTACCCGCGATGGTGACCTTCTTCACCTTGCCGGATTCCACCTGGTAGAGGAACTGGGAGAAGGTGAGGTTTGCGGGCGGCTTGTTCTTGCCGTGCTTGACCACCGTCCACAGCAGGACGGCGACGCAGATCAGCACCACCCAGAAGATAGCGGTCTTAACGTTGGAATTCATGATTCTCCCTAATCAGACGATCGCACACACACGCGGCTGTTTATATAGACGCAAGTTCGAGGCGTTTTGATTCCACTAGTCATGTGATAATTCATCGATTCGTAGCAGACGGACAGACGAATGTCTGGCCGCTGCGAACCTTGCCGGCCCGAAGCGCCGCGACCACACGATGCCCTGGCTTGATTCTATCATCGGCCAGAACCGCCGTTCCCATAAGGGAACCCTGT
>CALFYN010000411.1 GCA_937952345.1 uncultured Acidobacteriota bacterium | reverse complement strand
TCAACCAGCAGCGCATGGCCGCGCACGAAATGGCCGCAATCCGCACCCTCACCACAATTCACACCGGCCAGACCCAGTACTTCTCGCAGTTCGGCAAGTATGCCACCACCATTCAGGAACTCGGGCCCCCATCGAGCGGCCAGGCCGGTCCTTCGGCCGCCGATCTGATCCCCGGGGAACTGGCACAGGGCTCGAAGTCCGGGTATAACTTCACGGTAACCGGAGGCCCGCAAGGCTACACGATTGTCGCCGTCCCCGTCGCTTTCGGCAACACCGGACGGCGCACATTCTTCTCCGACCAAACACTCGTCATCCGCGAGAACTGGGGCCAGGAACCGGCCAACGCCCAAAGCAAAGAAATCAAGTAACGCACCAAAGGATACAATCTTGCCCCTCCGTAGCTATACGATCACCCAGGGACGGGACCGTGCTCCGGCGCGGTCCATGCTGAAGGCCATCGGGTTCACCGACGCCGATCTGCGCAAACCCATCATTGGCATCGCGAACACGTGGATCGAAACGATGCCCTGCAACTACAACCTGCGCGACTTCGCGGTGAAGGTAAAGGAAGGCATCCGGCAGGCCGGCGGGACTCCCATGGAGTTCAACACCATCGCCATCAGCGACGGTGTCACCATGGGCACCGAAGGGATGAAGGCGTCGCTGGTGTCGCGCGACCTCATCGCCGATTCGATTGAGCTCACCGCGCGCGGCTACATGTTCGATGGCATCGTTGCACTGGTGGCATGCGACAAGACGATTCCGGCGGCAGCCATGGCTCTGTTGCGCCTGAACGTGCCGGGGTTGGTGCTCTACGGCGGGTCCATCATGCCCGGCAAATACAAGGGCCGCGATCTCACCATCCAGGATGTGTTCGAAGCCGTCGGCGCCAATGCCGCGGGCCGAATCTCCAATGAGGAGTTGCTGGCCATCGAGGACCACGCCTGCCCGGGCGCGGGTGCTTGCGGTGGACAGTTCACGGCCAACACGATGGCCACCGTCATGGAGATCATCGGGCTTTCGCCGTTCGGCAGCGCGTCGGTGCCGCAGGTGGATCCGCGCAAGTTCGATATCTGCGTCGAAGCCGGCAAATGGATGATGGGCGCCATCGCTAAAGACCTCAAGCCTCGCGACATCTGCACGCGGGCGGCATTTGAGAATGCCATCGCTTCGGTGGCCGCTTCCGGTGGTTCCACCAACGCCGTGTTGCACCTGCTGGCCATGGCCCGCGAGGCCGGCGTTCCGCTCGAAATCGACGACTTCCAGGCCATCAGCCAGCGCACCCCGCTGCTGGTCGATTTGAAACCGGCAGGCAAGTATGTGGCTGTGGATGTCGACACGGCGGGCGGCATTCCCGTGATCGCCAAGCGGTTGCTCGATGGCGGCTACGTCGATGCCTCCTGTGTCACTGTCACGGGCAAGACATTCGGCGAAGAGGCCTCACAGGCGCACGAAACTCCAGGGCAGGACGTGATCAAGCCGCTTAGCGCACCCATCAAATCGAGCGGCGGGCTGGTTATCCTCCGCGGGTCGCTCGCGCCTGAAGGCTGTGTGCTGAAAGTTACCGGCATTGAGCGCAAAGGGCAACGCGGTCCTGCGCGCGTGTTCAATTGCGAAGAGGAAGCGATGCATGCCGTCACCGGCGGCCAGATCAACCCCGGCGACATCGTGGTTATCCGCTACGAAGGGCCGCGTGGCGGGCCGGGAATGCGCGAAATGCTGGGGGTCACCGGCGCTATCGTCGGCGCGGGACTCTCTGATTCGGTGGCGCTGATCACCGACGGCCGGTTCAGCGGCGCAACACGCGGATTCATGGTAGGCCACGTCGCTCCCGAAGCGGCCAACGGCGGACCCATCGCCGCCCTCCGCGAGGGTGACATCGTCAACATCGACATCGTCAACGCCACCATCGATCTGGAAGTGGCCCCCGGCGAGATCGCCGCACGCCTCCAGACCTGGACGGCTCCTCCGCCCCGCTACGAGACCGGTGTCTTTGCGAAATACTGCGCTACGGTGTCGTCGGCGTCGGAAGGTGCGGTGACGTTCCGGCCCCGACAGCCGTAACCCCATTGCCGGAGCGCTGAATCCACCGCTCCAGTGCGGAGATCAGTTCCTGGCGGTTCACGGGTTTGGTGAGGTAATCATCCATGCCCGCCTCCAGGCAACGCTCACGGTCTCCCTCCATGGCGTGGGCCGTCATGGCGATGATGGGAATATGCGCGCCGCCTTTCTCCTTGCGGCGGATTGCCGCGGTCGCCTGGTAGCCGTCCATTTGCGGCATCTGGCAATCCATGAGCACCGCGTCAAACGAGCTTCGCTCCAGTTGTTCGAGCGCGGCGATCCCGTTATCGGCAATCGCGTAATCGAAGCCGCCACGCTCCACCAGCCGGCTGGCGACTTTCTGATTTACCGCATTGTCCTCAACTATCAGCACACGCGGCTTGCGCGAAACAGCGGGTGCCGAAGGCGCCGTCTGTGTATCCTCGGGCGCCGCATCGTTCTTCCTCGATCGCGAAAGCGGAATCTGGAACCAGAACACCGAACCGATATTTTCCGTGCTACGCAGCCCAATCGAGCCACCCAAAGCCGTCACGATCTTCTTGCATACAGCCAGCCCAATGCCCGTTCCGCCATGCTTCCGCGTGAGGCTCGCATCCGCCTGTGTGAACGGCTCAAAGATATGCCCCTGCACTTGCTCGGGTACCCCGATGCCGGTATCGCTTACCTCGAAGCGGAAGTCCGCGCCGTCAGTCCTATGCTCCTTGCGAACCACGGCGACTCGGATGCTGCCGCGTTGCGTGAATTTAATGGAGTTATTCACCATTTGCGTCAAAACCTGGGAGATGCGGGTGGGATCGCCAAGGTGCAGTTCCCTGGCCGGAGGATCGATGTAAAGCGACATCTGAACGCCCCGGTCCGCTGCCCGGTGATGATACGTATTGAAAATCCCTTCCACCAGCGTCCCCGGAACGAATTCCACCCGTTCCACTTCTGTTCCCCCGCCTTCACCGGGGGAGAATGTCAGCATGTCGTTCATCAGCGCCAGCAGAGAACTCGCCGACTCCTGCGCCATTTGCACCCGGCGGTGCTGATCATCATTGAGTGCGCCGTCCTGCAGAATGGCCAGCATCCCCATCAGCCCGTTCATCGGTGTCCGGATCTCATGGCTGATGTTCGTCAGGAAAGCCGTTTTGGCGCGATTGGCCTCTTCGGCGCGCAGTTTCGCCTGGGCCAGGTCGGATGCCTTCTGCTTGAGTTCGCCGAACAGCCGCGTCAATTCCTCATTCAGGCGCATCCGTTCATCCAGCGACTCGCGCACCCCGCGGTACGACTCCGCTAATCCGGCGGACATGATTTCCAGGTTCTGCGCAAGCCCTTCGATCTCCCTTGGCGCCCCGCGCGGCAATTGGATTTGGACCGGCTGCGGCGCGTCCATCGGCATGGCGCGCATTTTCTCGATCACCCATTCCAGCGGGCCGTGAACGAAGTGCGCGGCAAGATGCACCAGAATCATCGCCAGCAGAATCGCCGTCAGCGTCCACAACGAAGTCTGCCGGTACCGTATGGCGATGGCATCCAAGACCTGTCCGGTGGGACGGAGCAAAATCAACTGCCAGTTTCTCGATTCCACATGGGCCGATCCCGACAGATGAATCCGCCCGTCCCGCAGTTCCTCCAATTTGGCCTTCCCTACCAGCCCAAGGAATGGCAAGCCCAGCGAAGGGCTGGCGAAGATAGTGTTGGCATGGCGGTCCAGCAGCAGCGAAAGAACGCCCTCGCGCCGCTCCAGGTCTTCGGCCCAGTCGAGAAATTGTTCCAGGTTGAGCGACCCCTCCAATACTCCCGCGAACCGGCCTTGTCCGTCGCGCAGCGGCGCGCTGACGGCGATGATCGGGTCGTTGCCAAATCCCTTCCCCTGAAACACCTCTGAAACGTATGGCTTTCCTGTTTCCTTCGGGGTCTGGAAGTAGTCCCGGTCTGTCACGGCAATCCCCAACGCGGTGATTCGTTTTCCATCACGGTCGAACATCGGATGCGCGGCCCTGATTCTGCCGGCTTCGTCGGCATACAGCATGGTCAGTATTCCGCTGTATATCTGGCTGTGGCGGGCGAGCACTTCCTGCGTTTTCCGGGCGTCAGCCGCTATCCCATCCTCAAATGCCGCGGCAGCCAGCGTGATCCCCGCCCGGTGCAGCGCAATATAGTCGTCGATCTCCCGCACGCACTGTTGCGACAACTCATCCAGCCGGCGCCTCATTTGCGTGTTCTCGGCGCTCTCCAACTGTTTGCCATGCTCCATGGTGAGGAAGCCGAAGGGAGCAACGACGGCCACGATCACCGCACTCAACAACTGCAACCGGATGGTGCGCACATGGCCAAGTTCCAGCCGCTCTCCCAGCCATTCCCGGTCGCCGGCGAGATTCAGCAATAAGACCGCCGCGGAAACGTGCAGCAGAGCCTCCAGCGGACTTTTCAGCAGGGCCGCCCAGACCAGTGCGGGATGGACATTCAGCGCGAAATGAAAGCCGATGCTGGCAAGTGAGCTGGCCAACGCCACCCCGAATACGCCTTCCCCGAGAGGCCAGCATTTCCCCCGGCGGATCACCAGGCCGGCCAGCGCCGCCTCAGCCACCGCACTGACCAGGGAAATCCAGTGTTCCTCCATCCACTGCGCGGGCAGTTGCGAGAGCACCGCCGCCAGCATCCCCTCCACTGGACCCAGCGCCAGGGCAGCCATGACCGCGAAGATCCCGCCCCAGTACAAATGCACCCCATCGCGCAGCGTGTAGGGCAGCAGATTGCAGACCAGTCCGCATATCCCTGCCCCCAAGGACAGCAGCAATATCCGGTTTGCCTGCTTCGACACTTCTCTTAGCTCATCGGCTTGGATTCCTCATGTTCTTAGCGGTATCGTAAAGCCATGGAACCCGACACTTCCCACGACCTCGACCTCGTCCCCGTCTTCGAGGCCATCGGCGCCGAAGCCGAAATGGAGGCCATTGCCATCCACAGCGTGCTGCAGGCCAGCGATATCCCCGCCGTCCTGATCGGCTCCTCCTCCCTGCCGAATTTGCCCTTCCTCGTCAAGGTCCCCCAGGATCAAGTCGAACAGGCGCAACTTCGCATCAAGGAAGCAAAAGCAGCGGGCCCCTCCGCCGCCGAGGAAGCGCAAAGCACCGACATCCCCAGAGCCCCCGGCCTTATCCGTTCCTCCATTCCAACGCTTCCCGCCCTCAACCTCGACGAATCCGTCGCCTTCTATCACCAAATGGGGTTCCGCCTCCGCTCGCGCAACGATCAGTACGCCATCGTTTCCCGCGATGAAGTCCAAGTCCATCTCTTCGCTGCCCACTCCCGCGCCGAAAACTCCGGCTGCTATGTGCACACCCCCGACGTGCAGGCGCTGCATGCCGAATTCGTGGCCGCGGGTGTCGACCGGCTTGGCGACATCGAGGAGAAGCCCTGGAAGATGATCGAATTCGAAGTGTTTGATCCGACCGGCAACGTGCTCCGCTTCGGACAGCCTGCCAACAAGGCCTAATCGGCCGTGCGCCAGCGATTGCTGGACACTTGGAACCGCTTCCCGTCGCTGTGCACCCGCACCAGCCCCCATTCATCGGTGCGGTAGACCGCCGTATGCCGCTCCGCCAGCCGGGCCAGCACTTCCGCGTGTGGATGGCGAAACAGATTGTCTTTCCCCGCCGAGATGAGCGCGATGGATGGCTGCGTGACCTCGAGAAACGCCGCGGAACTGGACGTCTTGCTGCCATGGTGCGCCACCTTGAGCACGTCCGCTGTCCCGAGCCCTTCGAGCATCGCCATTTCCGAAGCGCGTTCCGCGTCTCCGGTCAGCAGAAAGCGGTGTGAGCCGTATGTCATCCGCAGAATCAGGGAATCATTGTTTCCCGGCGCCTGCTTCGGCCGGTAATCAACCGGCGGTCCCAGGACATCGATTCGTACGCCCCCCATTTCCCGATGGTCCTGCCGCCGCAGGGGGACCACGCGGATGCCCAGCCGCCGGGCCGTGCTCGTCAACGCCTTCCACGATTCGCTGTCCGGCGTGGCACCCACCCAAAGCTCGCGCGGCCGGAAATTATCCATCACCGCCACCAGCCCCGCCGCATGGTCGTCATGCTGATGCGTGGATACGGCGGCATCGATGCGGCGAATGCCACGTGAGAGCAGGTAGGGCGTGACGACATCCTCGCCGATATCCATCCGCGCCGGCGCGGGCCGTTTGCCGAATACCGGAATACCGCCTCCATCCACCATCATCCATCGCCCGTCCGGAAAGCCCACCAGCAACGCTTCGCCCTGCCCGACATCAAGCATCGACAGTTCCATCGATCCTTCCGCGCGCCCCGGTGCAAAGGGATGCCAAACCATCACCCCGAGCAGCAACAAGACAGGCCCCAGCAGGATCTTCCGGCGTGTCACGGCAAGCGCCGCCAGGCTCACCACGAAGGCCATCGCCAGCCACAACGGTGGATCGGGTACGCGCCAGTTTGGCTCCCATTGGGCGTGCCAGCCCGCGATGCGCCCCGCCACCCGCACCAGGCCTCCGGTAATCCAGACCGGCCATCCCCAACCCGTGGCAACGCCAATCAGCCCCGTGGGCACAGCCACAGTCAACAGCGGCGTCACCACCAGGTTCGCCGTGATGCCCGAAATCGACAGGCGATGAAAGTAGACAATCATCGGCAGGGCCAGGCCGACTTGAATCGCCACGGAGACCAGAAACGTCTCCCAAATCCAGAAGAGCATCGCCACACCCGTGCGAAGCGCCAGATGGCCCCAGCGCATCGGGATCCGCAACCACAGTTGCAGCGTTTCCGCGATCAGCCGCATCTCGATGCGAAACGCGGCCACGCGCGGTTCCAGATGCGCGTCCTTGGCGGCGTCGCCGAGATCGGCCAAACCACGGCGCAACGGAGCACTGGTGGCATCGGCCGCCGGAATCGCCAGCGCCCCCAACGCCAGCACGGAAAAGAACGTGAGCTGAAAGCTGGCCTCCTCCAGTTCCCACGGCGCCAGCGCCAGGAATACCAGTGCGATCGCCGCCAGCAGGTTCAACAGGCGGCATTCCCGATGAAAAAATCGTCCGATCGAAAACAGCGTGAATCCCGCCGCCGAGCGCAGCACCGGAGCCTGCCATCCGCACATGCCCGCATACATCCACACCGCTGCCAGCGTAACCGCGGCCGCCTTCCACGACCGCGGCATCAACAGCCGCAACAGCAGCGCCACCGCCATGGCGATCGTTGTGACGTGCAGCCCCGAAACAACAATGGCGTGATATGTTCCAGTGCGCCGGAACTCCTCCGCCCACACCCGCTCCATCCGCGCGTTCTCCCCAACCAGCAGCGCCTGCAGCATGCCCACCGCATAGGCGTCGCCCGCATACAGCCGCTCCACCCGCTCCAGCACCCAGACCCGCATCCCGTACAACACCGCCATCGCCCGGTTGCCGCACTCACCCGCCAGCGTCCGGATCTCCGATGACGTGGCAACGGACGCCGTCCAGAAGATGTCGCGCCGTGCCAGGTAGCCGGCAAAATCAAACGCCCCCGGATTGCCGAAATTGCGCGGAGGCCTGATTTTCGCCTCCATCTCCGCCATCTGTCCGTAATGCAAGGCTGGGCCAGGCGCCGCACCTTCGGCGCGATACTTCGACACGCGCACCCGCGCCCCCGGTTCCAGTTCCAGCACGAACTGCTCGCGTGTTTCCGACATCGCCGGCGGTTCCACCACGCACCCGCGCAGCAAAACGGTTTCGCCGGGCACGGCGTCGAGTTCCGGCCGTGCCCCGGGGCGCATCGCCGTCTCCACCGCCATCCCCGAAAACGCGCAAAGCAACGGCAGATACCAGCCGCGAAACCGGCTGACTTTCACAGCCAGCAGCGACACGGCTATCCCTGCGCCAATGGCGACCCAGCCCGCTCCGGCGAGCGGCGCGATGAGAATCCCCGCGGCGAATGCCATCGCCGGAACCAGCAGCGGATGTGCGCGATACACCTATGTGCGTAGTGCCCGCCGCGGCCGATTCCTCTCACGTCTTACCAGTGCGTCAGCGACCCATCCGGACGATAGAACACGTTCTTGCGGCCCGGTTCCGTCACTTCGCCGATCAGTTTCATCCGGCTCAGATCCGCGGTGACGCCCAGGCCGGGACGGTCATTCATCAACGCTTTGCCGTTCTTGAAATCCAGGCATTCGGGCAGATGCTCAATCGGCCTGCCACCGTAGTTGTACTCCATGATCACCGGACCGGGGAACGTGCCCAGACAGCCCACCAGCGCCGCCGTCGACACCGGACCGGTGAAGTGCGGAATAATGCCCACGGCGTGCGTTTCACAGATGGCTGCGATCTTCATCATCTCGGTGACTCCGCCCACGTTCGGCAGAGTGGCGCGGATGTAATCGATATCGTGGTTCTCGACAAGCCGGTTGAAATCCCAGCGCTGGCCCCATTCCTCGCCATGCGTCAGCGGAACCGTTGTCATCTGCCGCAGTTTGGGCAAATCCTGATGCGCATGCTCATCGCGTACCGGATCTTCGACGAAGTACGGCTCGAATTCCTCGATCAGTTTGCAGGCGCGAACCGCATCCGCGTAATCGAAGCGCTGATGAAAATCGATGCACCAATCCCCGTCTTTGCCGACGCCTTCCCGCGCTTCGCGGCAATCGGCGGCTACCTTGCGCACGCGTTCATGCGTGTTGAACACCTCGCCCGTACGAGTGTCGCCCGCGCCCATGCGGAAGGCGCGGTATCCGGCTTCCATGGTGGCGCGCGCGCGTTCCCGCAGGCTCAGTCGTTGCCCCGCCGGAGTTGGCGCCCCGCCCGTGGCGTAGCATTCCAGGTGGTTGCGCACCGCGCCGCCCAGCAGTTCGTGCAGCGGCAGTCCCAGCGCCTTGCCCTTGATATCCCACAAGGCAAGATCCAGCGCCCCCTGGGCATGAATCTTCTCGCGCCCCGGAGGATAGAACCAGGCGATGTACATCTCCTGCCAGATCGCTTCAATGCGGAACGGATTCTTCCCAATGAGCGTGCCCGCGCATTGTTCCAGCGTGTCTTTCTTTCCGCCTTCCCCAACACCCGTAATGCCGGCATCGGTTTCGACAGTGACAATCATGTTGCTTTGCGCGAAGTTCTCGTTCAGATTCGGCGGCTGGTATATCCGCACCCGCGTGATCTTGGCTTTGGGAAGCGCGGCGTGCGCACGCTGGGGACGCGCCAGGACCGCCGCCGGTGCGGCAGCCAGCGATTGCAGGAAGGTTCTTCGATACATCGGTTCGTAGTGTATCGCATGCCCGTGGTACGTCCTAACCCTCTCCAAGCAGTGAATACTATAACTTTTCGCGTCAGTACTCTAACGTAAGATCCATTTCGTTTTTCTGGTAGCGATCTTACACTCAATGGGAACTCACAGATATCTGAGGGCACGGGGGCAATCTGGTTACGGCAACCGGTTGGCGACGGCCATCACTTTCGGACAGGAGACTCTCTACAAATGTTCATGAAACATCTTGGCGCCTTGGCGTTTGCCGCCAGCCTGGCATCAGCGGCGCCGATTACTGTTTACTTCAACTTCACTGGCAGCGGCGGTTCCGGCACAGTCGGCAATTCGATCTCTTTCCAGGGATACTCCGATTCGACCTTCACCACTCCCATTGGGCTCACTGTGACGGCGCGCGCATACGGCACCGGCAACAGTACCACCAATACGAACGGCTCCACACTTCGCGATGCCGCTCTGGGACAGTGGAGCAGCGGATTGGGCGTTTGTGATGGAATCGAACAAGGCTCCTTCGGTGGCAATACCACGACTTGCTCCGACCCGCACCACAAAGTGGACAACATCAACTCCCTGAACTTCGTCCTGCTCGAATTCAGTTCTCCGGTCACAACACCGGCCTACGTGAACTTCGGTTCGGTCGGCTCCGATAGTGATATCTCCTACTGGTGGGGCAGCGACGTCCCGGGCACGATTGTCGGAATGAATCCGACGACACAGTCGGGGCGAAAGGATGAGGGCAACATTGGTTCCAGCTGGAATCAATTGAACGACGCCAGTGGCGCTGGCACGAAACTTCTGCTCGGTGCGTATGTGTACGGATCCAACGACGCGTTCAAGTTTGAATTTTTGAAGGTGAAGTGGGAAGAACCGCCAAGCGACGAAGTTCCCGAGCCCGCAACGCTCACCCTCATGGGCGCGGCCTTGGTTGGTCTGGGCCTGATGCGCCGCTCTCGCAGAGCCTAATTCGAATTCATCAACCGCCTCCGCGAACAGCACGCGGAGGCGGGTTCATTTTTGCTCTCGTCGGCTGTGGCGGGAAGACAGCGAGTGTGGGAAACTAGAGAATTGAGCCACCCTAGCTCAGCTGGTAGAGCGGCTGATTCGTAATCAGCAGGTCGCCGGTTCGATCCCGGCGGGTGGCTCCAAATTCCTCC
>CALFYN010000410.1 GCA_937952345.1 uncultured Acidobacteriota bacterium | reverse complement strand
CCGGTGATCGCAACACGCTTCGCATCCACTCCGGAGTCGGTTTCCAGGTAATCCAAGGCACGGCTCATACCCCACGCCCACGCCGCAATTGCGCCCCAACTATCGTGAAACAGCCCGCGCACCCCGAAGGGCTCACCACCGGCGAAATCCGGCTCCACGTCACCGTAGTAAAACGTCGCCACGCCGATACCCGCCTCGAGGAAAGGCACAACCTTCAAACTTCCGAAGCGCCGGCCCGTGCTTGCGGGAACACGTTTCTTTTCTCGGCTCCACACTTCACCTTGCTTCACACCAGGATCGTCCACCATGTTTGAATTGGCCGTGAACGCGATATTCAGCAACACAGGCACGCGCTTGCCGGCGTTGGCGGGCAGGTACAGCAGCAAATCGAGTTTGGGTCCTGCTTTCGCTTCGTTGAAATAGATGGTCACCTGACGCCGCAGCGCCTTGCCGTCGAAGGCTGGAGTGCCTTTATCGAAGACATCGAAGCTCATCTTCGCCGGACGACCCGGCGCCCGGCCATACTGATTCTCCTCGAACAGGCGCACGATTTCCGGGCGGCGCTTCGTCGTCCAGTCACTCGCATTGCGCACCGGTTTGCCGTTACGAAACGTCAATGCATCGGGCAGTGAGTACTCTCCGGCGAGCGACTCCGTGTAGTTGACGGGAATGCCGGCCACCTGCGCGGATGGCGAATCGGCAATCTGTGAATGGGCTGCTCCGCTGACGAGGAGCGCGGCGCAAACGAAGCGAATCCGCATGAGCCCCATTATAGGGCAGGCTTCAATTCCGCAACCGGAACGGAAACTTCGAGCGCACTGCCAGAACCAGGTCATGCTCCTCGCCCGCTTTCGCGCCGCTGTAGAAACCAACGGTGGTGTTCAGACGAAAGAAATACGCATCGCCGGCCTTTGTCGGATAGCGCCCTTCATTCCCATCGGCTCCGCCGCCCGCCACCATGTCGCCCTTCCCGCGCAACACAAAATAGATCTCTTCCTCGGTTTCGTGATGATGCGGAATGTTCGTTCCTCCGGGCGCGAAGTCCATGATGAACAGGCTTACCATCTGGCTTGCGGCGGCCAGCTTGTCGCGTTTGCTATCCGTGGTGCCCATCAGCAGCTTGAACTGCGCGGTAGGCCCGTGGCCTCCGAGAATCTGCAGGTTCACATCGTTCGCATTGGCAACCATCGCCTTCGCGGGACGGGCCGTTTGCACTCCTTGCGGAATCTTGAATCCCATCACCAGCAATCGCACCGGCGCGGACGAGGAATTCGCCATCCCGTGGCGCACACCCGGTGGCAGATACATGAAATCGTCTTTTTTCACGGGAACCTTGTCCACTTCGTACAGCAAGGTGCCGCTGCCTTCAAGGATGTAGTAGAGTTGCTCCTCGGATGGGTATTGCACCATCGCGCTGGAGCCTCCCGGCTCGACGGTGAGATGCCCGTAGCGCGCCACACCCTTTAACTGCCGGGCCTGGGCATCGCCGATGCCGAAGATTGGCTTGTAGGAAGCCCCCTTCGCATTCGCCGTAAGATCATCGGCGGCCGGCTGGATATCGTCCACCGACCGCCGCAAAAACGTCGGATCCGCCCCGCTCAACAGCGAGGCCAGGATGCCCGCAATCGCAAGTCGCAGCATATGCCTCTTTAGACGAAAGACCAGCCCTTGCGGAAAGTCGGCTTGATGTACTTGTTGGCCGCGGGATTGTTGGTGATGCGCATCTTCACCGGATCCCATTCAATCTTGCCTTCCACGCGCAGCGCGATCACGCCGAGCAGCATCCACTCTACGAACGGCACGGCGTTGTTGAAGTTGGAGCAGGCCGGGTCGCCACCTTTGCAGGCGCGGATCCAATCCCGGTAATGGCCAGGCGAGCGGGTGAGGAAAGGATCCGGGAACTTGTAGTCCTTCATGCGGTCCACCGGCAACAGGCGAGTCTGCTCACCATACGTGCCCGTGGTGATCATCCCCTTCTCCCCAATGAAAAGGCTGCCGTTCGGTGGAGGGGTGCGCGCTTCCGGATCGTTCTTTGTGGCTTCGAAACTGGCATAGTCGAACACGCGGCCAACGAACCCGTTCGGGGCTTGCGCCGGCCGTTGCGCCGGAGCCGCCTGGGCCTGGCCGCCTTGCCCGCGCCGGCCACCACGGCCAAAGGCGCGCATCGGCAAGTCGCCGATAATCTCGCCCGGAGCAACGCCTTCAACCTTCGGATTCTCCTTCAGCCCGTCATACCAGAACAGCTTCAAGGCGGGCATGTTGCCGCGAGCCGGAAAATCGTAGCGTGTCACGGATTGTTTGGGGAACTGGATGTC
>CALFYN010000409.1 GCA_937952345.1 uncultured Acidobacteriota bacterium | reverse complement strand
AGGTAGCCGCTCCCGCGCGGGTTGATGGTACGGGTATGAAAGATGGAGATATTCTCGGCATCGAAACTTTCCCCGGGCCCGACAGCGCCGCCTTGCAGGAACTTGCCGGTGTGCTCGCCGTAGAGCATCACGGAGCGCATGGTGTTGGTCATGGTGACGCCTTCGATGGTGACGTTGCGCACGCGGCCGTGGACAAGGACGGCGGCGTTGATGTTCTTGACGAGGCCGCTTGGTTCGGCATTGTTGGGGCTGTTGAGGTCGATGGTTCCGCGTCCGTAGATGCGCACGTTTTCGATGTATTGCGGCTGGGTGCCGTGGCCGATGCGGATGCCGTAGGTTTCGGGGCCGTCGAAGGAAAGGAACCAGAGGCTTCCGATGCTGTAGCCGGTCTTGCTGGGGAAACGGATGCGGACGCCGTGGCTGAGGGTCTGCCAATCGCCAGTGATGGGCACTTTGGCTTGCTGAAAATCGAAGGTGCCGCCGCTGCCCCAGGTGAAGGTGCCTTCGCCATCGATGCGGATGGTGTAGATGACGGCGCCGAGGCCGAGATCGTAATCGCCGCCGACTTGGAGATCGTCGATGGTTTTGGGCGCGCCGTGATCGGTGGTGATTTCAGCGTCTTTCTGGAGTTTCGATTCGCCGGGAGCGAGTTGGAGGACCGCGCCCGCTTCGAGTTCGATATCGACGGACTTGTCGACGTAGAGCATGGAGCGGTGCTTGCCGGCTTTTTGTACGTGGATGCCGGGGCGGAAGATGAGGCGGTCTCCGGGTTGGGCGCGATCGAGGACAGCTTGCGCGTTGTCGCCGGGGCGGACATCGTGCGTTGCTGCGCCGGCTGTGGCCAATAGGAACAGAATGGCGATCATTTAGAAAAACTCCTCTCCGGGCTTGGCGTAGCGGCGTGCCACGTCTTCGTTGAGGGTAAGGCCGATGCCTGGTTGATCCGTGAGGTGAATGAACCCACGTTCGATGATGGGGCCGGCAAGGTCATCGAAGAAGGGGACGCTGGCGCCGTGCCATTCGAGGGCGAGGAAGTTCGGAATGGCGGCGCAGATGTGGGCGGAGAACATGGTACCGACGGGTCCGCTGATGTTGTGGATGGCGAGGCTGGTGGCCATGGTGTCGGCGAGGCGGGAGATAGCTTTGAGATCGAGCGCGCCGATTTTTTGCGGGTCTGGGGCGAGGACGCGCACGCCGCCGTCTTCGATGAGGCGGAGAAAATCGGTGAGCAGGTAGTGGTTTTCACCGGTGGCGACGGGCATGGGAACGCCGTCCTGGACGGCGCGCAGTTGGCGCACGCTTTCGGGGGGAATGGGATCTTCAAACCAGAGCAGATCGAGATCGGCGAGGGCGCGGCCGAGTTGCACGGCTCCGGCGACGGTGTAGTTCCAGTGGCAATCGACGGCGAAGTCGATGGCGGTGCCGAGTTCCTCGCGCACGGCGCGGAGGCGTTCGCGGACGAATTCGATTTCGTCGCGCGAGAGAGAACGGTTGTAGTTGTCGGTGGGAATGGGGGTGGGGATGTCGGCGTCGAATTTGACGGCGGTGAATCCGCGGGCAGCCATTTCGCGGGCGCGGGCGCGGTATTGCGCGGGCTCTGGGAACTCGGCTTCCTCGGGATTCCAGCCGTGGTGTTTGAGGCTGACTCCGGCAGCGATGGAGGAAGCTCCCGTCCAGGAAGGCGTGCGCGATTGGAGGACGGAGGACATGCTGTCGAGGGCGTCGCCGGCGTGGCAATCGGCGTAGATGCGGACCTTGTCGCGGAAGCGTCCGCCGAGCAGTTTCCAGACGGGCTGGCGGAGGGCTTTGCCCATCAGATCCCAGAGCGCGGCTTCGATGCCGGCGATGGCGTGAAAGCAGACGCCGGGCGAGGCGTGCACGGTGCAGCCACGCAGGCGGCGGACGATTTCTTCGATCTGGAAGGCATCGGCGCCGAGGACGAGGGGGCGGAGTTCATCGAGGATGGCGGTGAGACCGGGACCCATGTAGGCTTCGCCAATGCCGTGGATTCCACCTTCGGCGTCGAGGCGGACGATGGTCCAATCGTAGTTCGCTTCGATGACCGCCCAACTGAGACGGGTGATTTTCATTTCGCGGTCCAACCTCCATCGATGGGAATTGCGGCTCCGGTGAGGTACGCGCTTTCGTCGGCGGCGAGATAGACGGCGAGGGAGGCGATCTCTTCGGGTGTGCCCATGCGGCCGACGGGCTGGCGCGCGTGCAGCGAGGCGATGGTGCCGGGCACATCGTCGGCGAAATACTTGTCGACATAGCCGCGGATCATGGGAGTATCCACGGTACCGGGACAGATGGCATTGGCACGGATGCCGTGGGCGGCGTAGTCGATGGCGATGGCTCGGGTGAGGGCGAGGACAGCGCCTTTGCTGACGCAGTAGGCAAAGCGCCGCTCGACGGCGATCAAGGAGGCCACGGAGGCGATGTTGATGATATTGCCTTTTCCGGCGGCCAGCATGCCGTCGATGGCAGCGCGGCAGCAGAGGTAGACGCCACGGGTATTGACGGCCTGGATGCGGTCAAAGTCTTCGGGATTGGTTTCGTGCAACTTGCCGACGTGCATGATGCCGGCTGAGTTGACGAGGATATCGAGGGGTTCGTGGATGGCCTGCTGGACGGAGCTCCAGGAGGTGACATCGAGGGGGCGATATTCGAAGTCTTCAACGGGCTGGACATCGCCGACAATCACGCGGCAGCCTTCGCGGGTAAACGCTTGGGCTATGGCGAGTCCAATGCCGGATGCGCCTCCGGCGATGAGGGCAGTTTTATTCTGTAGCTTTCCGATCATTGTTTCTACCGTAGCCCACGAGTTGGTTGCTTGTTCAGGGCATTCGGATCAAAAGGCATATTTCAGGGCAAATTGGATGATGCGCGGGCTGCCTGCGCTGTTGATGCGACCGAATTGCGGTGATTGGAGGTTCGAGTTGGGTAGTCCGAGATTGGCTTGGTTGAAGAGGTTGAAGAACTCGGAGCGGAACTGGAGAGAGTGTCCTTCGAAGATGGGAATCTGCTTGAAGAGGCCCCAATCGAAGTTGACGCTGCCGGGTCCGCGCATGCGGTTGCGGCTGGAGTTGCCGAATGTGCCTTCGCGCGGCAGGGCGAAGGCGGAGGGGTTGAACCAGCGGAGAATCTGCTCTCCCTTGGTGCGTCCGGAGGGCATCCGCCAGTCGCCCACGACATCGGCACGATCGGCTCCGTTGGCAGTGAGCGATTGATCGATGCCGGCGGCGATGGAATGTGTGAGGCCGGAGTAGGAGCTGAGAATCCCGTTATTCTGCCATCCGCCGAGGATGTGACGGAAAACGGGGTGCCAGGTTTTGAGACGAGGCATGTCCCAGAGGTAGGAAGCGACGAAGGCGTGCGTGCGGTCGGAGTCGGCGAGGCCGCGGTCGCTGTTCCAGTTATAGGGGTTGTTGATGACGCCGGAGTTCGCCGAGCCGGCATTGATGGCGTTGTCGATGGCCTTCGACCAGGTGTAGGAGGCGGTGACGCTCCAGTCGCGGGTGAAGCGCCGCTCAAAGGTGAAGATGGCTGCATTGTAGGTGCTGTTGGCGACGGACTTGAGCACTTTGACGGCTGTGAAATTAGGCCAATAGGGACGCCGTTGATTGAAGTTCGCGCGGGTGGACTGGCCGGGGATGTAGATGGCGGTGTTTTCGTTGTAGACCAGGGGGAGGCGCGTGCCCTTCGATCCCTGATAGGTGGCGCGGATGATGTTGGCCGCTCCCAGGATCTGGCGTTCGAGGGTCACGTTCCACTGCTGGATGTAGGGGTTGTTGAATCCGGGGTCCATCGAATTCCAACCGAGAGGGACAGGGATGGGGTAGTCGGCGGGCTTCGGGGCGACGCCGGGGAACGGAGAAGTGCGTCCAGCGTAGGGATCGGAGGTGGAGGCGGGAAATGGGAAGGTGATGGCCGTGGCAAACATCGGCTGGTTCGCCGGCTGCTGCACTTGTTCAGTGGTGAGCAACGTGTCGTAAAAGAGGCCGTAGCCGATGCGGACGCTGCTCTTGCCGTCGCCGAAGGGATCGATGGCGAGGCCGAGGCGCGGGGCAAAGCGCATGTTGCGGCGCGGGGCAAGGGACTCGGAGATGCCTTCGTCGCCGTAGAAGAGGATGCCGGTGGGAGCGTTGGTGAAGACGCGCGATTTGCTCCCCGGCACGAAGTAGGCGGCTTGGGGCAGACCGGGGATCCACTGGTCGGTCCAGGGGCGGAAGGGCTCATAGCGGACGCCGAGGTTCAGCGTGACGCGGCGGTTGATCTTGAAGTCGTCCTGGAGGAAAGCGACCCAATCGGTCTGGCGCACTTCGACGCGAAAGCCGTCGGATTGGGTGAAGCTGCTGGGACGGCCGAGCAGTGCATCAGCCGCGCCGTCGCCGGTGGTCTGCCCGAAAGCGAATGCGCCGTTGCCGTTGACGTTGACGTGCGGGAGATTGAACTGGCGGCGGATGATATCGACGCCGAATTTGAGAGTGTGGCGGGAACGAATGAGACTGAATGCGCCTTTGTATTGGAAATTGTTGCGGACGAGCGTGGTGTCGCCGAATAAATTGATGGCGAAGTAGCCGGGAACGCTGTTGAGGATGAAATCGCGGCTGCCGGCGGCGGGGGTGAGGCGGGCGCCGAGATCGCCCCAGGTGAAGGGGGCTACCTCGCCGCGAATGCCCCAGGAACGGTTGAAGGTAGTTCCGAATTCGCCGAACAGGTTGGGGGAGATGACTCGCGTGTAATTGAGGGTGGCGTTGGTGGCTTTCTGGATGAGGGAGTTGGTGAAGCTGATGATGTTGCCTTGGACGCCGAGATTGGGGACGGTGTTGTCTTCGCGGAAGATGCGGCCGTAGAGGCGGTTCTTGTCGTTGAGCACATGGTCAACGCGCAGGCTCCACTCGTCGTTGTTGGAGTAGTTGGGGCGCTGGTAGCGGAGCAGGCCGGTGGGATCGCTGGTGGTGGGGACGCCTTGTTCGAGGAAGCGCTGGAAGACGGGGTCGAGGCGGTTCTGCGGGATGCGATTGCCGGGGAAAGGCGTGTTGGAGGCAGCCGGATCGCGGATGATGATGGGATTGCCACGGCCATCGAAAACGTTGGAATAATCGCCGGTGCGCTGTCCGGTGCGCAGCACCTGGGTGACCAGATTGGCAGGCGCGGAGCGGACGGGGGTTTTCTGGAATCCGCCGAAGAAGAAGGTTTTATTGCGGCCGTTGTAGAGCTTGGGGATCAGGAGCGGGCCGCCGAAGGAAACGCCGTACTGGTTGCGTTTCAAGCCGTCGTGCGTGGGAGCGAAGAAATTACGGGCGTTGAGGCGGTAATTGCGGAGGAAATTGAACATGGAGCCGTGGTATTCGTTGGCTCCGGCGCGGGTGACGACGTTGAGCACGCCGCCGGCGCGTCCGCCGAATTCGGCGGAATAGCTGTTGGTTTGGACACTGAATTCCTGGAGGAGATCGGGGTTGGGGAAGGAGTTGGCGACGCTGCGGTAGGTGTCCATGTTGTCGCCGCCGTCCATGACGTAGTTGAGTCCGTTGGAGCGGCTGCCGCTGACCGAGACGAAGACCTGGTCGGCGGGTTGGAAGGAACCGCCGACGTCGCTGCGGACGGGGAGCACGCCGGGGGTGAGGACGGCCAGTTGGAGGGCGTTGCGGCCGTTGAGGGGGAGGTCGACCATGCGCTTGGAGTCGACGACGTTGCGGAGGACGGCGTCCTGGGTGTTGACGGTAGCGCCCTGGCCGGTGACTTGGACGGTTTCCGTCAGTGCGCCGATTTTGAGCGTGGCGTCGACGCGGAGGCGCTCGTCCACCTGGAGGCGGAGTCCTTTCTGGCTGTAGCGCTGGAAGCCGGCGGCCTCGATATCGAGTTGATAATCGCCGGGGCCGAGCGGAGTGAAGATGTAGGCACCGCTGGTATCGGTAGTGGCCTGGCGGGCGGTGTTGGTGCGGACGTCGAGCAGGGTGACTTTGGCCGCGGGGACGGCCGCGCCGGCGGGATCGAGGACGCTGCCACTGATGGAGCCGGTTCCTTGAGCCAGCAGAGAAGCGCCCGAAAACAGGGCGAGGCAGATGGCGACTGAGCGCATATGGGCCTCCATATTCCACAATGCGGAATTGTCTTTCGGAAAAGACCTTTGCAGTTTATCCGCGGCGCGGGACACTGTCAATAGAACAGGTTTCCACATTGCGGAATTTGCGCTATGCTGAGTGCTTCATGGCGGTTCGGAAATCGAGTTTGAAAACGGGCGCGGCGCGGCGTGAGAGCATGTCGTCGACGCTGAAATGTTTTGCGATGTTGGAAGTGCTGGCGCAGGAGCCGTACGAGTTTGCGCTATCGGAGTTGGCGGCGAAGTTGGGTCAGCCGCTGGCGACGGCGCACCGGTTGGCGGCGACGCTGGTGGAGGCGGGATATGCGGAGCAGGATGGTCCGAGCCGGCGATATCGCATGGCGGGGAAAGCGCTATGGGTGGGAGCGGCGTATTTACGGAATTCGCCGGTGTATCGGGCGGCGTTTCTGGTGATGCAGGAAGCGGCGCGGACGGGGGCGGGGCTGATCCATTTGGGGGCGCTCGATGGGGATTGGGTGCTGTATCTGCACACGGTGGGGAGCCCGAGCCGGCTGTATCTGTACGCGGATACGGGGGAGCGGCGTCCGCTGCATGCGACGGGGTTGGGCAAGGCGATCCTGGCGTGGCAGCCGGCGGAACGGGTGAACCGGATCGCGGCGGGGAAGTTACAGCGATTCACGAAGCGGACGATTTGCACGGCGAGCGAGTTGAAGGAGGAGTTGCGGGCCACGCGGCGGCGCGGATACGCAATTGACGATGAGGAGGGGGTGACGGGGTTGCGGTGCGTGGCGGCGCCGATTTTCGATGCCTCGGGGCATAGTGTGGCGGCGTTGAGCATGAGCGCGCCGACACACGTGCTGTCGAATGCGGCGATTGAAGCGGCGGCGGCGCAGATCCGCGAGGCGGCGATGAAGGTATCGGTGCAGGT